>JAIINY010000489.1:0-1120 GCA_022741625.1 Prevotella sp.
AGCAAGGATACGCAGGAATTCCTGTCCTACTGCGCCACTTGCACCAACAATTGCTACTTTCATAATCGAATCTTTTAATTTATAAAGTTGTTATAAGTGAATCTTATGGAAAAGAAGGGATGCTCCTTTCCAGCCAGATGATTTCTCATCTTCCAGCCCGATGATTTTTCATCGTTTTGTCAGCCAAAAACCGCTTATCCTCTCAAATCCGCTGCAAAGTTAAGACTTTTTCTACAATATCAAGCATAAAATCCCAAAAATTATTGCTTTTTGCTGCAATTTTATCATCTTTGCTTACTTTTCTGCAAGAATATGCAGAAAATAAGAGAAAAATAGTTGCAATTACGAGAACCGGCAGACATCAATGATAAGTATAAGGTAGCCCTTTCAATCTATCAATAAAGACACCAGAATAAGATGAAGCGATGCCCAAACGGATGCTTGAATTCTATCATTTATCTTCTACCTTCCAATCCTTGATGGTATGCGTCTCCACATCAAAGTTAATGCCCACCTTCACAATTGGCAGACCGCAGAGGGCGAAACGCTTCGCATACTCCTTCAAGTCTATCTGTTTCATTGCCACATCAGCACTTTGGTTTAGTTTCAACTCAAAGAGGTAGAGATGGGTGGCTGTACGGAGCACCATATCGACACGTCCCTTTGGCGTGTGAACCTCTACATCCACATAATTGTCGAGGATGGAGAAGATGACATACATCATCTGCTGATAATGCCCCTCATAATCCGTATTGTCGCAATAAGGAATCGTGCCGAGATAAGTCTGGAGCATTTCCAGAGCCTCATCTATCTTGTTATGACGAATGGCAGCAGACATCTTGGCGATTGTGGTGGTACCCTTCACAGTATTCATACCTATATAATAAGGTAAAAGACTACGATACAAACCCACACGAATCTCCTTGTTCGGTATGTCTAAGAGATAGAGTTCCGTCTCTGGGTCATAGCCCTTGATGGTGATGTAGCCACTCTGATAGAGCAACGGCATGATGGTGGTCATCTTCTCGGTTGGAGCATCAAACTCCGACTTATCTGCCTCACTGCCACCTATCTCAGATGGCATCACCTGGAACTTGTTGAGCATGTTGATCAAGTAAGT
>JAIINY010000117.1:0-8595 GCA_022741625.1 Prevotella sp.
TAGCAACGACCGCCGACAGCAGGCTTCCCGTTGCATGGATTGTGGCGTGCCTTTCTGCCACTGGGCTTGTCCGCTGGGCAACAAGGCACCGGAGTGGAACGATGCCCTCTACAAGGGCGACTGGGAGTTGGCTTACCGTCTCCTCAATTCCACCAACGACTTCCCGGAGTTCACAGGACGCATCTGTCCTGCACTCTGTGAGAAGGCTTGTATCCTGAATCTCATGGATCATGAGCCAACCACCAACCGTGAGGATGAGTGCGCCATCGTGGAGCACGCCTTCTCTGAGGACTATGTTCATGTTGAGATTCCGGAGCGTAATGGCAAGACGGTGGCTGTCATCGGTGCCGGTCCTGCGGGATTGGTTGCTGCCAACCAGTTGAACCACAAGGGATATAAGGTAACGGTCTTCGAGGCACGTGAGAATGCCGGTGGTCTGTTGCGTTACGGTATTCCAAACTTCAAGCTCAACAAGAGCATCATCGACCGCCGTCTCCATCTTCTCGAAGAGGAGGGCATCGAGTTCAGATACAATCAGCAGATTGACGTTACCAAGTTGCCGGAAGGCTTCGATGCCTACGTGGTATCTACTGGTACACCGACAGCCCGCGACCTGAAGATTCCTGGAAGAGAGCTGAAGGGTGTCTATTTCGCCCTCGAACTGCTTTCTCAGCAGAACCGTATCCTCGCCGGTATGGAGTTCTCCAAGGACGAACTGGTTAACTGCAAGGGCAAGGATGTATTGGTCATCGGTGGTGGTGATACGGGTTCCGACTGTATCGGTACCGCTCACCGCCAGGGTTGCAAGAGTGTAACCCAGATCGAAATCATGCCTAAGCCAGTGGAAGGTCCTGAGGATCCTAAGAATCCTTGGCCAAACTGGCCTCGCACCCTGAAGACCACCTCCAGTCATGAGGAAGGCTGTACCCGCCGCTGGAACATCAACTCTCTGGAGTTTCTGGGAAAGAATGGCAAGCTGACTGGTGTGAAGGTTCAGCCTATCGACTGGAAGCCAAACCCAGAGGGTGGTCGCCCATTGATGGTAGAGGCAGGTGAGCCTGAAATCATCAAGGCAGAGGCTGTGTTCCTGGCAATGGGCTTCCTGAAGCCACAGCAGCCGGAGTTTGCCGAGAATGTCTTCGTGGCTGGTGATGCTGCCAGCGGAGCTTCTCTGGTGGTTCGTGCCATGGCAAGCGGCAGAAAGATTGCTGCTCAGGTAGATAAGTTCCTGAACAAGTAATATTCGGTTATTTTTAACTATAAGTGTAGGGAGGTAAACCTTGTGACGAGGTAAGCCTCCCTTTTTATTGCTCGTAATGGGTGAATAGAAAGCTATTTTCGTTTTTACTCTTCACTCTTCACCGAAGTGGTGTAAATCGTTGTGCGAAAGGTGCTTGCACGGGTGAAGAGTTGCTTCAACTCTTCACCACTCTTCACCCACTCTTCACCCTGATTTTTTTTGAGGATGCGAGATCTTCTCTTGAATCAGGCTTCGGTCTTCGGCCTTCAATGGTGACTAGCTTTGGTCTTCAATGATGACCAGCTTCGGTCTTCAATGGTGACCAGCTTCGGTCTTCGATTGTGGCTGGCTTCGGTCTTCGATTGTGGCTGGCTTCGGTCTTCGATTGTGGCTGGCTTAGGGATGAGGTGAAGAGTGGTGAAGAGTGGTGAAGAGGTGAGCCAACTCTTCACCTCTCAGAACCCCAGTGTTTATCGGGGTTTCAGACGATTTGGTGAAGAGTGAAGAGTAAAAGCGAGAGTAGTCTTTTTCTCTCAACTTCTCTCTCCTTCTTCTTCCTTCTCCTTCTTGTTGCTTCTCCTTCTTGTTGCTTCTCCTTCTTCCTCCCGACGTGTCGTTTCTTGCCTGGCAATGGCACTATATTGCCCTGGCAAGGGGCAATATAGTGCCATAGCCAGGCAATATACGTTACGAGCCTCTTTACATCCGCCAGGGCCACCATGGCGACTTCAGAGTAATGTCCTGGCACCTCGTAAGTATCATCATTACCTTATTATATATTAATAGAACCATCGTTGTTAAGCATTATATTAAATAGTAACATCGTTGTTAAGCCCCATACGCCCTGGGCTAGGAGCTTCTGCCCTTTCAGGGCGTGTGGGGCATATGTGTCGTGTAGGGCATATGTGTCGTATATTTATTAAATAGATTGATGTGAATCAACATATTGATAAGGATATTTCTCTGGAAACGTTATCATCGCGGTAAAAAGGGGGAGAAAAGGAGGAGAAATGGGGAAAGAATGCTTAAAATATTTAAAATTTAAGGCATTTTGCTAAAAATAATAGGGCAAAAACATTCTAATTCAAAAAAAAGCTTTACCTTTGCAGCGGTATATATACATTTTGGTAACGATAAAATTGGAAACTAAGAATGAGTAAAGTAGGAGAGTGACGGCAAGACCTAAGTCAACATCATACACTGGCTGCATCGTCGAGCCGAATCTTTCTTCAATATAATGAGTTAGACAACATAAGTTTAATTAAATTTTTTATAAAAAATGAAAAGACAATTAACTAGTATTTTGCTCTTCTCTGCCCTCTTGGTGGGTGGAGCTAGCACTTTCGTATCTTGTACAGATCACGAAAGCGACAGTGCTTACAACACTAGCATTTCTCTTGCTGATGCTATCGCTAAGCAGAAGTCTGATTTGTCAGACCTCAATAAGTGGTTGGGTGAGTTGAAGCAGCAGCAGCCATCTTTGGCAGCAGCTATCGATGCTCGTATCAAGGCTAACTGGGAGGCTATGGACAAGGGCGCTATCTCTGAATTGGGTCAGTATGCTACATTGGATGCTGCTATTCAGGGTTCTAAAGCTTATACAGACCTCAAGAATAAGGTTGATGCTCACATCAAGGCTATTGAGGATTTGCGTAAGAAGGACGAGGCTGCTGCTAAGCAGTTCACTGAGGCTTTGAACACTCGTCTTCAGAAGATTGAGGGTTCTGTAGCTGATGAAACTGAGGCTCGTAAGAAGGTACAGGCTGTTTACGACCAGGCTTTCAATTACTTGGTAAACAAGAACCTTACTAATATTGCTATCAATGCAACTGATAACCCTGTTTTGGGTTACTTCAACGCTGCATTCGTTGGTAGCCAGTTGAACTTGGCTGCTTCTTTCTATGGTACAGCTCAGTATGGTAGCAAGACTATGGGGGTAGAGCAGGGCGACTTCCTCAATACAGGTGATGCTGGTAAGATCTATGTAACCCTCAACCCAATTGATATCGCTCCTGAGTGCATCATTAAGCTTCAGTTGGTTGATAGCCAGGGTAACGAGGCTAAGGGCTTCGAGCTTGGTGACTTGGAGAACACAGACAAGGTGTTGACTTATGGTTATACTCGTGCAGCTGAGCCTTCTGCTAATGGTTTCTATGCTATCCCAGTAAAGGCTACAGAGCCTCAGAATGACGACTTCTCTTTGAACAAGGGTGAGTTGAAGGAGGCTGCTAAGAACGTTCTCGCTAAGTTGAAGAACCCTAAGACTTCTAACTTGAACTTGAGCCAGGTTGCTACAGCTTTGTACAGCTCTGTAAACAACAAGTTGAAGGCTTACTCTGTTAAGGCTACATACTATTTGTATGATCCAACTGTTACAAACGAGGATGGCTCTAAGGGCGCTTTAGTTGAGAAGCATCAGGTTGCTCCTACTTACAATATGGCAGCATTCGCTGTTAAGCCATTGTCTTACAATACATTGAAGGACAATCAGAGCTTGGCAGACCTTGGTGTTGCTCTTGATAAGTATTTGTTGCCTACTATGTCTGATAAGTTGGGTAAGTTCATGAATGCTCTTGACTTCCAGATCAAGAATGAGAATGGTAAGCAGATTAAGATGTACTCAATGGTTTCTGGTAAGAATGTATATGCTTATCAGAATGGTAAAAACGTTGTGATTGTAAACATTGGTACAGGTGATAGCTTCACTCTCGAAAATACTCAGATTTCTAAGGATCTTTCTGGATTCAACTATGATCATAACATTTACGAATTCTATGAGGATAGGTATCAGGCACCTGATGGTAATTACTATCCTACTTATGGTCTTAAGCCAAAATCTAATTTGGTAACAGAGAATTTTGAAAGAGTTTATGTGTTGGAGACAACTGACAACACAATCGATGACTTGATAGGCTCTATCAATGACCAGATTGGTACTCAGTTGCAGCCAGTTAAGGATGCTATCAAGAATGCTGCTACAAAGTGGGACAATGCAATCACTCCAGTAAACAACTTGCTTAAGAAGATCAATGCTAACATTGGTAATGTTAACAAGTTATTGCAGCCTACATTGCTTTACAAGAGCACCAAGACTAACTCTTGGAATGTTCTTAGCACATTGAAGGGTACACGTGGTACACGTATGACAGGTACAGGTTCTACTGTTCTCGTTGCTACATCTTGGACAGGTGAACTCCTCGCTCCTGCTTACAAGAAGTCTGTATATGTTAAGGAGTCAGGTGCTGATGTAACATTGATGGACGGTAAGACTTCTGCTAAGACTCCATTCCCTGGTAGCGTTCAGAAGGTATTGTTCACAGCTAAAGATAAGGGTAACTACACTGTCGTTTACAAGGCAGTTGACTACTCTGGTGTTGAGACAACTAAGGAGTATAACATTACTGTTGAATAATTTAAGAAACATCTAGTTGGCGACAATTCACTTGTCGCTGACTAATAAACTCTTAAACAAATATTTAAATTAATAATAAGATTAAGATTATGAAATTAAATAAAGTATTACTGTCAGGTGTTATTGCTTTGAGTTGCGTTAGTGCGTCAGCTCAGGAAGCAGATAAGACTGTTAATGTCTTCACTCCACATTGGTATGCTCAGGCACAGGTTGGTGGCCAGTACACATTGGGTGAGATCGGTTTCGGTAAGTTGTTGTCTCCAAATGTACAGGTAGGCATCGGCTATAACTTCAATAAGGTTGTAGGCGCTCGCTTCTCTTTGAATACATGGCAGAGCAAGGCAGGTCAGAAGGTTGTATCTAATGGCGCTTCTACTACTTACAAGTGGAAGTGGAACTACATCGCTCCTATGGTTGATGCTACATTCAACCTCACAAACCTCTTCTGCGAGTACAACCCAGACCGTTTGGTTGAGGTTGGCGTATTCGGTGGTATCGGCGCTAACATCGCTTGGGGTAATGACGAGGCTGCTGATGCACAGGCTGCTATCTTGAAGACTCCAGGTGCTAACCTCGCTGGTTATGACAAGTCTTCTATGCCATTGGAGAACCTTTGGGATGGTACAAAGACTCGTTTCGTTGCACGTGTAGGTGCTAACGTTGACTTCCGCGTAAGCGATCGCGTTAAGTTGGGCGTTGAGCTTTCTGCTAACACATTGAGCGACAAGTACAACTCAAAGAAGGCTGGTAACCCAGACTGGTACTTCAACGCATTGGTAGGTGTAAAGGTTGCTCTTGGTGAGACTCATACCACTAAGGTAATCCCTGCTCCAAAGCCAGTAGAGAAGATCATCGAGCGTATCATCGAGAAGCCAGCTCCAGCTCCAGCTCCTAAGGTTGAGTCTAAGGTTGTTGAGGAGAACTTCCGTCGTGATATCTTCTTCCCAATCGGTAACACTAACATCGCTAAGTCTCAGAGAACTAAGATTGCTGAGATCGTAGAGTACATGAAGGAGACCCCAGATGCTAAGATCACTTTGACTGGTTATGCAGATAAGGGTACTGGTTCTGTACGCTTCAACGATAAGATTGCTGCTCGCCGTGCCTTGACTGTTTACAATACACTCGCAGCTAAGGGTGTTGCTAAGAGCCGCATGATCAAGCAGTCTAAGGGTTGTCGCGTTCAGCCTTTCGAGGAGAACGATATGAACCGTGTTACTATCTGTATTGCTAAGTAATCAGGTTTAGCTAGAATACATTAGTAAACTAAATAACATAACCGATCTTCATTCTTACTATGTAAGCGATGAAGACCGGTTATTTTTTTGATATCATCATATAATAAATAGGTATGAAGAAAAGATTGTTTACGCTTTTTTTTGCTGCAACTGCTATCCTCAGTGCCAATGCTCAGTTGAATGGTGCGGGCTATTATCGTGTACAAAACTCATCTACGGGTAGGTATATGTCGCTCAGCGACAACACCAGCCGTGGCGTGGATATGGTCTCTACGAGTGCCGACTGTGGGGCGATGGTTACTAATTCTGCTTGGGAAGTTGTTTCCCATGACCCTGGAAGTGTGTTCTATTTGGAACATATCACGGGTGATAGCTATAATGTGGTAGGTCAGGGCACCAGTTTGCACGATATCATCAACTACTACATTTACTTGACTCCAGTAGGCAAGCACTACAAGGCTTGGCAAGAGGAAAAGGGGCAGCGTATCACATTGACTGATAATACTGACACTGATGTCACTAGCTATGTTACTACCACAGGTAACTACAGCAACTGGGATATTCGCCCTATTGATGCTACCAACAACTATATTGGCGTAAAGCCAACTGTGACTGTAGGCAGCAAGCATTATGCAGCCGTATTTGCTGGTTATCCATATACTTTGGGTGCGGGCATGAAGGCTTATTACATCAGCAAGATTGATGAAGCCAGAGGCGTTGCTGTTTATAAGGAAATTATAGGCACGGTTCCTGCCAAGACTCCAGTCTTGATAGAGTGCAGCAGCACTCAGACTGCAGATAACGTGGTTACTCCTGTTGTATCTGCTGATGCAGTTCCTAGCGACAATGCGGCCAAGGGTATTTACTTCTGCTTGGGTGACCAGTGGTCAGGTCATTACAATTCCACTAAGTTTGACGAGAATAGCATGCGTGTTTTGGCTGTCACTGCCGATGGTAAGTTGGCTGCCACTACTTCCACCGAGCATCTTACTTCTGTCATTATCAAGGAAAGAGTGGATGGCAAGCATCCTAGCATTTTGGCTATCCCAGCCAACAGTTGGTATTTGCCGGTATCCAGCACAGCTCCTGAAGATTTGGTATTTGTCTCAGAGCGTGAATATACCACAGGTATTGAGTCTGCTCCTTCAGTGGATAAAGCTTCTTCTTACACGGTCTTCACCCTGGAGGGAAAGCAAGTGATGAAGAACGCCAAGTCGCTTGACGGTTTGTCCAAAGGCATTTACATCATTAATGGCAAGAAAGTTGCCATTAACTAAACATAAAAAGCCCTAAACTCTTGTGAGTTTGGGGCTTTTTGCGTAACTTTGCACCGTTTTTTAATGAAAATCAAAAAATTATGAGAAAATATGTAATAACTTTGGCAGTTATCATGTTGCCAATTATGGGAACTTTCGCTCAAACTTTCAGTGAGCCATGTATCCCTACTAAAGAATACACCAAGAGCATCGATGCTTCTGTTACCATGGGTACAACGGGAGTGGGTGTGGATGTCGCTGTTCCTATCGGTGACGTGGTGAAGGTGCGAACGGGTTTCACTTGGATGCCTCGCTTCCACGCCACCATGAACTTTGGCGTGAAAGTGGGTGACAAAGAGGAATCTCAGGAGGAGCAGAATGCAAAGTTCAATAAGTTGGCCGACATGTTGGAGGAGTTTACAGGTACACGTGTGAATAATAGCATCGACATGGTGGGTACACCTACCATGAACAACTTCAAGTTGCTTGTGGATGTTTTTCCTTTCCGCAACAAGCATTGGCATTTCACCACGGGTTTCTATTGGGGACCTTCCAAGATTGCCAAGGCTGAGAATGCCGTATATGACGGTACTTCCCTTGTGGCAGTGAGCATGTATAACAATCTTTATGAACGTGTGAAGAATTCCTATGAGAATTTCGTGCCTTACATGAATATGAATGGGCAGAACCTGATTGCGGGCAAGGACCTCTATGACAGGTTCATGAATTATGGTCGTATGGGGGTTACCTTGGGCTATCGTGAGGATGGCACTCCTTTCCGTTTGGAGCCAGATGCCAACAACAATGTTTCCGCTACCATCAAGGTGAATAATTTCAGGCCTTACTTGGGGTTTGGCTATGGGGGCAGACTCTTTAAAAACAATGACACTTACATGGTGTCATTTGATGCTGGAGTCCTCTTTTGGGGTGGAACGCCAAAGATTATGACCAATAATATATATAAGGTGACGTTTGAGCCTAATGAGGATAATACTGAAGCCGTCAAGAAAGAGGAGGTTATTCCTGGCATAGATTTGGCAAAGGATGTGAAACATATTAAGGGCAAGGTAGGTGACTATGTGGATTTCTTCAAGTCTTTTAAGGTTTATCCTGTTGTAGAACTTCGTTTGACCCGCCGAATCTGGGTGAAATAAGGTAGGATGTGTGCCTACACACCCAGATGGCTTAAAAACGGCGATTTGGGGCGAAAATAGGCGATTTAAGGCAGAAAAGTGTTTAATACTGTTAAATAATAGTAGTTTTTGAAACTTTTTTCTCTTAAAATTTGGTGGTTTCCCGAAATGTTAGTACTTTTGCACTCGCTTTTGAGAAATCACTTCTCTTAGCAACATAAAGAAAGAGTTCTTTGAAAGATTTTACATAAACAGACAAGTAGTACAAGAAGCGGTTAACTTCTTAGAAATAAGAAAGTTGACTGGGTAAAAGAAA
>JAIINY010000490.1:0-1118 GCA_022741625.1 Prevotella sp.
CTCTTCATCTTCTCTATCATCAAGAAGTTGAATCGCGTAAGCTAATACATTCTATCATATACAAAAAAGGCTTGCTTCATTTCCGAAGCAAGCCTTTTTTGTATATGTTATTTCTTCAACCACTTGTCCAACCAGCCGAAGAAGGTGCGCTGCCAGAGTACGCCGTTCTGTGGCTTCAATACCCAGTGGTTCTCGTCAGGATAGATAAGAAGCTCGGCAGGGATGCCACGCATGCGGGCTGCATTGAAGGCGCCCATGCCCTGGTTGGCATTGATACGGTAATCCTTTTCGCCGTGGATGCAGAGAATTGGAGTATCCCACTTATCAACGAACTTATGAGGACTGTTCTCGTATGTCTTTTTAGCGTTGGCACTCTGATCCTTGTTCCAGTAAGCATCATCATACTCCCAGTTAGAGAACCAAGCCTCCTCGGTATCAGTGTACATACTCTCAAGGTTGAAAGCGCCATCGTGAGCGAGGAATGCCTTGAAACGCTTGTTGTGATGACCTGCAAGATAATAAACTGAGAAACCACCAAAGCTGGCACCTACACAGCCCAGGCGATCCTTATCTACGTATGGAAGATTGTTGGCTGCATCGTCGATGGCAGAAAGATAGTCGTTCATGCACTGACCAGTCCAGTCTCCTGAAATCTCCTCGTTCCATGCACTTCCGAAACCTGGAAGACCACGGCGGTTAGGCAATACGATGACGTAACCGTTGGCTGCCATGATCTGAATGTTCCAGCGATAGCTCCAGAACTGACTGACCGGACTCTGAGGACCGCCCTCGCAGAAGAGAAGGGTAGGGTACTTCTTGTTGGCATCGAAGTTAGCTGGCAACATGATCCATACCAGCATCTGCTTGCCGTCGGTGGTCTTTACCCAGCGCTGCTCGCACTTACCCATGTTCAACTGGCTCAGGATGTGGTCGTTCTCACGGGTAATCTGTTCTACCTTGGTACTCTTGGCATCCTTGCCTGGCGTTACGATGTAGATATCGGTAGGGTGACTCATGCTAGCCTTGGTAGCGAGAAGCTTATTGCCGTTGTTGGCAAGAGCAATGCTTCCGTAGTCTGCCCACTCGTTGGTAATCTGCTTTACTTCGCCCTTGAAGTT
>JAIINY010000491.1:0-1116 GCA_022741625.1 Prevotella sp.
ATATCTTCAGCCGCACAACAGCTGTTGTGCGCTTGCATAACAGCTGATATGCGCTCGCCCAACACCTGTTGTGCAAGCGGAAATCAGCTGGTGGGCGATGAGTTGTGGGATGACACCATACCCACTTTCAATCTTGAATTATGAAGCATTTGCCTTGATCGTACTAAACAATCAAGGTGCTACAGTACAAAGAATCTTCCTCCTCTAATGATCCATTGTTTTGCTATTGCTTATTCCTCAGCTCTTCTATCAAATCATTTACAATATATGTATCACTCATTAGATGCAAGCCAAGTTCTTTGTCATGTAACATACGGCAAACATCAGAGTCATAGAATATCTGTAAAGCTCTGTCGGTTGATATATGTAACGTATCGGCTAGTTGCTTTATGATACGAGCGATTTTATTCCATAATAAGAAATCCAACATAATTATATCCTTTCATATGATTTGAACTGCAAATACTTATCAACTATCTCTTGGCTTAAAATGCAAATCTGGCGGAGAGTATACTCAACAAAGACATTTGAACCATGATATAATATTTGCTTTTCCATTATTCTTTTCTTTCCCAATTTTTAAGAGCTTCGACCACATCATTCGCTACAGCTTCCCGGCTCTCTGTATGTAGAGTATCATAGCAATCTTGGATGAGACTCTTGATTAGCCCCACCTTATCCAATCGCTTTCTCATTTCAGACGGCGATATACCCATTTTTTGTGCTGAAGCCTCGATGGCCAACACCATAAAGGCGAGGCGTTCGAACTCTGGAGCACTTTTCTGTAATAGTTCTCTATCTTCCATTCTTTACAAAATATTGTATTTAAATGCAAATTTAAAGATTTTCTCTGATATTCCACTCAATTTCAGAGTTAAATAAAGAAAAATAGACTGATTTTGCTAATTTCTCTGCTGATAATGGAAGAAAAATCATCAGCTACGAAATTGGCAAACACCGCCTATCTTTGCAGTAGACTTTTAAAATTTGTATAGATATGGCACAAAGTAATGTAAACATGAGTAAATTAAAACGTTTATTTCAAATGCTAGCGGCAAAAATACCGCAACGCACCATTTGCGAGCAACTACACATGGGACGTGGCGTACTGAACCG
>JAIINY010000118.1:0-8547 GCA_022741625.1 Prevotella sp.
GTCTCCCGCCAGGCGTCCAAAAGAACTGTCTCCCGCCAGGCGTCCAAAAGAACTGTCTCCCGCCAGGCGTCCAAAAGAACTGTCTCCCGCCAGGCGTCCCGGCGGATTTGCAATCCGCCGTAAAAAAAGGTTCGACCTATGAAAACCGGGGGATTTGTAATCCCCCAACAACAAATTTAGACAGAAAATGCGTTAAAAACGTTAAAAAGCCACCAGATACTAGTGGTTGACTAAATTTTTCTATTCCAACTTTTTGATGTTTCTTTGCACTATGGCACTAAAGTCACATAATAGATAATGATAATAACAAAAAGTAAAGACAAAAAGAAACAGCAGGAGGTGGCTCTCTCTAAAGAGAATCCAGTACTCTCTGAAGAGGAAGAAATGCTCTCTGAAAAAGAGAAAATGCTCTCTGAAAAAGAGAAAATGCTCTTTGAAGAAGAGAAAATACTCTCTGAAGAGGAAATGAAAGCCTGCAAGAACAGATTGCTAGAACGAGAGAAGAAGACAAATAAAGAGGTCATCGACTTCCTGAAGCAGTACATCAACAATGGTAATAACGGTATCATACCGCAAAACTTCAAAAAAAATGCACACCTGGGAGAGAATACTTTCAGAAAGGTATTCAGCCAAAAGAGAAACCTGAGCAAAAGATTCAAGCAACGTATCTGTCTGGGAATAGGCATTATGTGGAAAGACATCGTGCAAAATCATATCGACAGATACTGTCCCAAGTTAGATCCAGAAGAGCGACAGAAGAAAGTACAGAAACTTCAGAAAGAATTCATCTGGCATCTAGGTACACCCATGAAAGAAATATTCGAAATGATGCAGGAGGGAGAAAATCTTGAACATTATGCTATCTATATGAATAAGACTTCTGGTAACAAGGACAACTTTACAAAGAACGTTTAATACATAATTATTATGACAAACAACACAACAATCCAAACAAGCAAGTGCTCTGACAGCGATTCGGGCTATCAGGTGGCAGGCGGCTACACCATCCAGCCGCTCACCACCAGCATCGATATCAAGACGGAGCGAAGACTCATTGCCAGCTGGCATACCAGCGGGCTGAGTGACGTGCAGATCCGCAAAATGCTGATGCTCTACTTCGGCGAACCAGCATGGATGAATCTGCAGAAACTTTATGACTGCAACAGTTTTTCGCAGATTGCAATGGGGTTAAGATTCCGCAGCAGACAGGAATTCGTTGAACTCCTGCTCAGATGTGCAGGATTCGGATTCATCTGGAAGAACAAAGAGGAGCCTCACACTGGCAAAAATCTTCTTGCCTTCTACACTCCCATCTGGCATGTTTGCGATGAAAAAGATATGGTTAACGAGCAGAATTCCGACGAAAATCTGCAAGATAACTTGGGCTATATTAATAATAATATATATATTATAAAGAAAAATAATAAAAAGAAAAATATTAGCAAATATGTTAGCCCAAGTTATCTTGCAAATTCTCCCGAACACGAGAAGGAAGTGGCAGCTGCTGCCAAGGAGCTTATCCACTACATCGGAACCAATCCTGATGCTTATGCCAAGGTGGTGAAACCAGTGAATGATATCACGCAGAAAGCGAATCCGGATCTCTTCACGAATCCGGGGGATGCCTGTCCCAGCAATATGGCTACGAATATTTTCTTCAACAAATATCTGTACCCCTATCTGCTGACACATAGCGAGCGATTGATGAAAATCCAGAGTATCCTGGGCAAAAGCATCTGGCTCGCCAATCTCATCAAATACGATTTCATGCAGAAGAACATCATGCGTGCCGTGAATGATGCCACCAAGTACCTCAAGCTGCATGCAGCAGAAATGATGCGGCAGTACCGACCTATCTCGAATTTCGAGTATCAGGACAAGGCGTCGAAGCAGAGATTCTATGATACGCCACGAAGTGATGGTACCCAGGAGCAGCATCGAATACCACAGGATGCTGCGCCGAGACCATCCGGCAACGCTGCCTGGAACAAATTCTCGCACACCTGGGTTGTTCCAAAGTAATTCAATTAAAGCTTGAACAAACAATACAACAACAACATAAAAATCCTAAAAACATGGAAGAAGACCAACAAAATCAAAACAAAAATGAGAAGCCACGTTACTATGCTACCGACTTCAATGAAATCAAGGAAAATCTCTCTGATGAAGAGAAGCTGCTCTTCGAGAGATACAAGGAAATGCTGAGCGGCATCATCCCTGCTGATGATGCTCCATCCCTCAAGACCCTCCTCAATCACCTGAAGAACATCAGCCAGAAAACCATGAAGCTGATGGCTGGAGGAAAGCTCGACATCCAAGTGACCTGCCCGAAATGCGGAAAGCGTCACTGCTTCATCAAGGTAGATAACGGATTGACCCACTGCTGGTCGTGCAACTGGAGCGGATACCTGGAGGAGATGAAATCACTGCTCGGAAAGGGCAGCGGTAAGGTGAACGGAAACTACTACGCCAATGCCCAGAAAAAGCAGCAGGATGAACACAAGGCCAAAGACTACGTGCCCATGCTGCCCGACGACTTCCGCGAGATAGATGCCGAAACCCGATCCTGGCTCTACCCCATCTACCCCTTCAAGACCCAGGAAGAGCAGCAGCAGTTCATCGACCACTTCCACCCCGCCAACCTCCTCTCGCGCCATCCCAAGTCCCGTCCCCTGATTACCGCCAGCGAACTCGCCTCGCTCCAGTCGATGGTGCAGCGATACATCCAGGCAATGAAGCTCTCGCCCGACATCATCGTCCAGGAAGGAGTGATGTGCGCATGGATGAAGCAGAATGCGGATGACACCAAAAGCGAGGACCCGAAAGGCGTGGAGATGGTGCCTGCCATCGCCTACTGCAACTACCTGGACGGCAAGATCATCAACGTGAAGTTCCGCTCCGTGCAGCAGCACCCCATCACCGGCGAGTGGAGCAAGCTCTTCTGCCAGGTTTCACCCACCAAGCCCTGCGCTCCCTACGGCATCGACAGCATCAACCTGCTCCGACCCGACGCACAGCCCATCCGCCAGCTCATCATTACCGAGGGCGAAAAGGACCGGCTCACGCTGATGACCTGCGGATTCCCCTACGTGCTGAGCATCGCCAACGGTGCCAGCACCAACATCGAGGAGAGTCACGAGGCTTTCGACGAGTGGATTCAGCAGGCAGGCGAAATCATCATCTGCGGCGATACCGACCGCCCGGGCCGCCGACTGGTGAAACTCCTGATAGAGCAATACCAGACCCGCGCCAAGGTTACCACGCTGCCGCAGGGCAAGAAGGACATCAGCGAGGTATATGATGCCTTCGGAAGCCGCGAGGTGCAGCGAATCATAGCCGAGGCGCAGGGCATCAGCGACGCCGACATCTACGACCTCTCCGAGCACAAGGAGGACATCCTCGACATCATGATGGGCAACTACGACCGTGGCTACGAGGTGGGGATGGGCGGACTCACCGACGGCATCTTCCACCCCACTTCCGAGGGCGGACTCATCATCCTCACCGGTCGCCCGAACTCGGGAAAGACGGATTTCCTCAACTGCCTGATGGCGCATCTGATGTACCACAACCAGAAGCGCGTGGCGTTCTTCTCGTTCGAGAAACCTATCAAGGGCAAGCACGTGAGGGAGATAGCCCGCATAGCCCTGGGGGTGAGGAACACGGAGGATATGGACGGCACAGAATCACCCGAAGAGGCAAGGCAGGAGAACCGCAGGGTGCTGGATTTCCTGTCGGAGCACATGGTGGATTTCGACACGAAGACCCGTCTGCCCGACAGCAACTACATCATCGGAATGATGGAGGCGATGATGAACCGCAAGAAGCAGAAGATAGATTATCTGGTGATAGACCCGTATGTATTCATCAACATGACCGAGGGCGGCAGCCGTGCCACGGAGACGGAGAAGGTGAGACTGATGCTGACGAAGCTGCAGGCATGGAGCCGTACGCGCCACATCTGGACGGTGGTGGTGGCTCACCCGAGAATACAGTACAAGGACGGTCACGAGGCATTTCCGCCGCTGGATATCTACTCCGTAGCGGGCAGTGCCCAGTGGGCGAACCTCGCCGACTTCCTGCTCACCGTAAACCGAATCTCGAAGCCCGAGGAGGGCAAGATGTTTACCATCGTAGAGATGCTGAAGGTGAGAGACCAGGAGTTCTGTCATCCCGGAAAGGTGTACTACGTACGCCAGCCCTGCGGCAGATACGACGAAAGGGAATCGGAAAACGACTGCATAGCCGAGGCGATGCAGGGCAAGGTGCTGGCGAAGGACGATGAACCCTGGAGATAATGAATTTCAAAAAACGATACGCCTATGACAAGAGAAGAGTACAACGAGCTGAGAGCCCGTGCCCACGAGCAGATGCTCGACGACTATAAGTGGATGCTGGATCAGGAATCGGGCATCCGGGAGTGGCGATGCCCCAAGAGATGGATCATCGAGTTCGTACATGATGTGAGCGACTATGTGATGGTGAGGAGCAGCGGCGAGGAGGACGTGGGCGATGAGTGGCACGACGATCTCCTGCGCCCCATCCCCCTGCAGAAGCTCTACCGCCAGTTCTTCCAGAAGAGCTGCATTCCCCCACCCAATCATCCGGATAAGGCGCTGAGCAAGCTCAGGGGCATGGAGCAGCGCAACAGCATCTACCCCGACAGCATCACGAGATTCTACATGGAGCAGCTGCAGAAGAATCCTCCCTGCCGAATCATCGAGCTGCTGATCATGGAAGGAGGAGAAAGCTGAAAAGAGCCTCTATTGGTCTGGAATAGAGCCTCTTTTACCCTGAAATAGAGCCTCTTTTGGCGATGAAATGAGCCTAAAACAAACGTTACGTTAGGCTCATTTCTGACCCAAAAGAGGCTCAAATGATTTCCCAAACGGGGTAACCCTCAATGTAACCCTCGCAGTAACCCCCAAACCCTTGACAAACCCGAAAAAATTTCGTATCTTTGCATCGTAAACCAATCAATAATGCTTATGGAAACACACACAATGTTAGAACTGGAGAGGATGCAGCAGATGCTCCTCTCCACTCACTTCGCCCTCGGAGAGTTTCTCCGCTCGGGCACCGCCATCAAGTATGGCATCGACAACACTCCACAAAGCTCCATGGTTATCATCCGTCTGATGATGCTGTGCGAGCAGGTGCTGGAACCACTTCGCCTGCATTGCGGCATCATCACCATCACGAGCGGGTATCGCTGTCCGCAGCTCAACCTAGCCGTACATGGCGTACCGGGCAGTCAGCATACCCTGGGCGAGGCTGCCGACATCTTCATCCCGAACGAGGAAATTCTGGCGAAGTACAGAAAATTCATAGAATCGAGCTGCACCTTCGACCAGCTGATCCTGGAGCCTCGCGGTGCCTCTCCCGGCAAGCACCGCTGGCTGCACGTAAGCTACACCATGCGGCGGAAGAACCGTCAGCAGGTATTGATGTAAAAAATTCTAATAACATGATAAAAAGAGATGTAAATTTTTCTAATAACATGATAAACAGAAAGGAGATACAAAAATGAAGAAAGACACATGGAAAACCGTTATCCAGATTGCGATTTCTATTCTCACGGCGATTGCCACCACTCTGGGGGTAACCTC
Organism: Prevotella sp.; assembly: GCA_022741625.1. Taxonomy (GTDB): domain Bacteria; phylum Bacteroidota; class Bacteroidia; order Bacteroidales; family Bacteroidaceae; genus Prevotella. Next base: position 5,610 of record JAIINY010000118.1, read on the forward strand.
GTGCATGAGTAGCTAACGCAGAGAAATCTGCGTCATCTGCGAAATCTGCGTGACAAAAAAACGATGAAGAAAGAAAAATGATTGTTTAACCCTTTAAATCTAAATGAGTATGGCAAAATTCAGAAAAGTGAAAAACAACCGCAAGAACTCCCCTACCAGGGGAATGATCTACGGTAGAGCAGTAGTGAACAAAGTGGTGCACACCAGCGCCATCGCCAAGAAAATCACCGAGCGATGCACCGTCACCGAGCCAGACATCCTAGCCGTGATCAACGCCCTGATGACAGAGATCTCAGCCAACATCGCCGACGGCAACAAGGTGGTGCTCGACGAATTCGGAAGCTTCAAGCTCGGCATCAGAACTTCCCCAGCCGTAAGCGCCAAGAAGTTCACCTCAGCCAACATCAAGGCTATGTACATCATCTACTCACCTTACTCTGTCATGGACCAGGGCAAGCGAGTAAAGCCGATGCTCAGTGGCATCAAGATGGAGGAGATGACCGAGTACAACGGCATCGAAGACAAGGAAAATGACGGTGGAACTTCAGGCGGAACTTCAGGCGGCGGAACTTCAGGTGGAACTGATAAGGACAATACCGGTGATACATCCGGCGGCACCGACAAGGACAACCCAAGCGGCGGCAACACCCCATCAGGAGACACCGGAAAGGATAACACCGGAGACGGCGAAGGCGGCGGAGGCGACAATGTAAATTTCTAATATCAAGACTGAGCATTCCAAAAGGGATGCCCAGTCTTCTTTTTTTCCTACCCCATCTAACAAATAATCAGAAACATAAATAATATGCAAATAAAGTGGAAAATGTTTGGTGCTTTCAAGTTTTCTGCGTAACTTTGCAACCAGAAAATTGAATCATCAGCGGCTATCCCCAAAAAGATAACGCTCTTAATATAATAAAGGAAAAGATATGAAGACAATGGGTTTTAGAAAATTTATAACGCTATCTTTATCGACGGTTTGCGCCCTATCACTCAGTTCATGCTTCAAGGATGAACCCCTCAATGCCGAATGCGACATCGAGCAGGCATACATCCACCCAGGAAGCTGGATGAAGCTGTGGTTCACAAACGCATCGGATACGCTCGTCAACGTGCAGAGCGACCAGGACAAGATAGAATTCACCATGAAGCCATTCGCCAGTCTCAAGAACCAGGCACCGATGTTCCGACTCACCCCGGGAGCCACCATCCAGCCGGAAAGCGGAAGTGTGCACGATTTCTCCAAAGGTCCTGTTACATACGTGGTTACATCGGAAGACAAGCAGTGGACCCGCACCTATCAGGTGAGCATTAAGAAGGGTCAGACCACCATGCCAAACGAGATAGAATTCGAATTTGAAGACGCATATATCAGCAAAGGATACTACAACTGGCAAGAGAACTGGAACGGCAATAAACTCGACATCTGGGCAACAGGAAACTCTGGATTCAATATCAGCAACCCATCAGCTAAACCCGAGGAATATCCTACCGTGAAGATAGAAGACGGGCACAAGGGAAAGGGCGTGAAACTCACAACCCGACGCACAAGTGGGCTTGCCGATGCAGTGAAAAAACCTATCGCTGCCGGCAACCTCTTTATCGGACAGTTTGATGCTACCGATGCCCTTTTCGATGCAATGAAGGCAACAAAGTTCGGTCATCCATTCAGCTTCAGCGCAAAGCCTGCTAAGTTAGAAGGATGGTATAAATATCAGGCTGGCGAAAAATTCACCGACAAGAATATGAAAGAACTTGACCGCCATGACTACGGAACCATCTATGCTGTACTCTATGAGAACATCGATGAAAAGGGAAATGCCGTATTGCTCTACGGAGATAATGTACAGACCAGCAAACAGATAGTGGCACTTGCTCTGATAGGTGAAACCCATGATGACAACGGAAAAATTGCCATTGGAAACACACCGGAATGGCATCACTTCAGCGTAGATTTCGAGTATGAGAAAGCCATAGACCCAATCAAGCTGAAGAATGGTGGCTACAGTCTCACTATTGTCAGTTCATCCAGTTCCGATGGAGCCAACTTCCTGGGTGCCGTAGGTAGTACCCTTTGGATAGACAGTTTCAAGTTGATTTGCAAATAAGCTAAGGAGGAAACTATATAATGAAGAAGATAACAATATTAGCTCTCCTGCTGACATGGGGCACTGCCTCATGGGCAGGAGAAAATGATAATCAGAAGACTGAGGAGCAGAAGCAGGTAGAAGAAAGCAAGCGCACCTCGTGGAACAAATATCTACACGGCTACCAGTATCAGGCTCGCGTGGCGTATAATATTGGAGGCACAGCCCCTATCGGTCTTCCTGCCACCATCCGTACACTACACAGCTATACCCTGCAACCTAACTTCAGTCTGGGTATCGATGCTTATCACCCACTTTCAGGCAAATGGGGATTCGTTGGAGGTCTGCACTTTGAAAACAAGGGCATGAAGATTGATGCAGGTGTAAAAAACTATTATATGAAAATAGTTCGTGGAGGCGAAGAGCTGAAAGGTATATTTACAGGCAACGTGGTTACGAAGGTAGATATGAGTCTTATCACAGTACCATTGCAGGCAACATACGATATTTGCGACAACCTCCGTTTCAAGTTGGGTCCGTATGTTAGCTATGTAACATCAAAGAAGTTTGAGGGCTGGGCATACGATGGTTACCTGCGCCGCCAGGAGGAAGGTCATCCTAAGGGCGATCCTACCGGACAAAAAGTAAAGTTGGGTCATGATGAAGGCGAACGTGGTGATTACGATTTCAGCGATGATATGCGCAACTGGCAGGTGGGCGTAGATTTCGGAATAGACTGGCGATTGAACAACCGCTGGGGCATCTGTGCTGATCTGAGCTGGGGCTTAAATGGTATCTTCAAGAAAGATTTCGAGACCATCGAGCAGACGATGTATCCTATCTACGGCAGC
>JAIINY010000119.1:0-8520 GCA_022741625.1 Prevotella sp.
AACTCTATTCACTATGACGTAGAAAATAAGAGGATGACTTATAAAAATAATTTAACACAAGATCTGTTGTATGGCTTAGCTACCGATTGTGATTGTGCAAGTAAAGATAACAATAAGGTGTCGATCTGGATGGTGCATGCCTTGGCTAAGGTGAGAATTATTTTAGACAAGTCGTCTTTGGGTAATATCGGAACAGTTATAGTCTCGGGTTACAAAGCTGGCCATTTCGATTACACCATTGATGGAGTCCCTTTTTGGAAAATTGATGATAAAACGCCTATTGATGCTACCTTTCATAAATTTCCAGGCGAAGGATACGAAAAAGACGAAGAACTGTTTAATGAGAATTCTGTTACTGTATTTATCTTGCCGGAAAAGATTACGGGACTCCAGATGTGGGATTATGGTGGTAACCCGATTGATGCTTCTGAAGAAATAAAGGATCTTAAGTTTGAAGCAGGAAAGGTATATAATCTCAAGATATCAAAATCAACAGGAGTACGGAAGAAGAATACAAATAGCCGTTCTATAGCAATGTCTGTTCGTTGTGTTTCGGAATAGCGAAAAAATATCGACCTGTACGGTTGAAATTACCCAATACGCCCTGAACCAACGGTCACCGTCCGAAGGGAAAGGTAAAGGGCAGCAGCTTTCAGCCCGTTTTAACCGTATAGTTTGTTTTTTTATTGTCGGATAAGCCCGAAAAAACGACGTTTAAACGCATTTGATAACAAACAGGCACGATGACCCGAAAAGGGAGGTTGCGAATATACATTTTTTTATATATCTTTGCAATCAATAAGAATCTTTTTTGTATAACCGATAAACATGTAAGGCTTATGAGACGGAAAATTCACAGTTTAACTTTTGTGTTCATGGCATTATTAATGATGTTGATGACGTTCGCTTCATGCAGCAAACTTCAGGATTTGCTGAATGAGGGAGATGATGATGACGACGACGATGGAGGCATTAATCCACCGGAACTCGTAGAAGGAAGAATGGAAGACATCGCTCTTTCGGGTATCGTGAGAGATGCCAGCGGCACTCCTATCGAGGGCGTGAGCATCGTGAGCGGCTCTTCTGCTGCTACTACCAATACCGACGGATTCTTTGAATTCGACCAGATTCAGGTAGTAAGTGTGCTGAACGACCGCTCGGTAGTGAGATTCAGCAAGGCGGGCTATTTTGATGTGGTGCGTTCTATGGATGCTGATGATGATGCTGCCGATGGCGCAAGCTGGGAGGTGGTGATGTGCAAGAAGGAGAACAATGATTTCACCAGCATCAAGACCTATTCTTCTTCATCCGACCAGACCCTGCAGGCTGGCGAAATGAAGATTGATATGCCGCAGGATGGATACAAGGTGGATGGCACCGGAGCCAGCTATACCGGAAAGGTGAAGTCGGAGATGGTGTATCTGGATCCTAACAATGAACGATTCTCTGAGATGATGCCGGGTGGCGACCTCGCCGCTGTGCGTTCCGACAACTCCAGCGCCCAACTGGTTTCCTACGGAATGACCGACCTGAACATGTATGCCGAAAATGGCGACAAGCTGCAGCTCAAGGAGGGCAGCAAGGCAAAGCTTACCTTCCCGATACCAGCCGGAATGGGTGAGAATCCGCCAGCCAGCATCCCTTTGTGGAGCTTCAATGAGAAAACTGGTCTCTGGGAGGAAGAAGGAAGTGCCGCATTGCAGGGAAATGTATATGTAGGAGAAGTGGCTCATTTCTCCTGGGTCAACCTGGATTATCCTGAAAGGCAGGGCACCGTTTATGGATATGTAAAGGATGATACGGGCAAGATTCTGCCTGGTATAAGATTGAACATCGGACAGTTGCTGACTTCTACCGTAACCAAATCGGATGGATATTATTCGCATGAAGTTCCTGCTAATACAGACTTCAGCATCACTGTGAAGGATTTGTACTATGGTGGCATCAACCAGAAGGTTTCTGTAAAGGTTCCTGCCCTCTCTCCAGGAGAAAGACGTCAGGTGGATATCACGCTGCCTCATCTGGTTCGCGTATATGGCAAGGTGATGAACGAACGGGGCGACGGCATCCGCTCAGCGGTATGGGTGCAGACGGAAAAGGCTAAGACTGAAGTTCTCCAGACCGATAAGGAAGGAAACTTCAGTGTGTATGTACCGAAGGATATGAAGGGTAAAGCCACCGTATATGCCCGAACCTATCGAGGTGAAGATTCCAAGGACATAACCATCAAAGAAGAGGATGTATATGTAGAACTGACTGTAAGCGAAACTGGTGGAGGTGTTACTACCAATATGATCCATATCCTCTCTGATGTTCTGGGCGATGAAGCATGGCCTATACCAACCTATACGAGTCCGCTTAGTGGTGTGATGATTCTGGATGATGCTCTGATGCTGATACCAGAGGAAAGAGCTAACATCTTAATGGCTATCATGGTAGCTCATTATGATAAGGAGAAGACTACCTATACGGATGGTGTAACAGCCCGCGTGGCTAATCGGACAGAGAAGCGCCTGTTCCAGACTATGGCGGGCAAGGAAATGAAGTGTACCGTACAGAGAAACGGCAATGATTTCGTGTTCTCACTGGAAGGAAATGGAGCCTTTGGCAAGGTATCTTTTGACGAAGATGATGCCGATGATTTGGATTCTGATGAAAAATATGATGAGAATGCCAAGTTGGTTGGCAAGATGATGAGCTATCCGCTCCTGGCTGCAGCCAAGACGCTTCGCAACATCAAGCCGGTAGATGCAGGCTTCCCTTCTTTCACTCCACAGCTGGAGGCAAAGGCTCCTTTGGCACTGCTGATTACGGAAAGTCTTAAGCTGGGCAAGGGTGGCATCATTTATTATAATGGTGGAAGCAGCGACTATAAGACGCTGAAGAATGCGGCAGCCAAGTTGGGCCTTACCAATATGGGAGAAGACAATGAGGATGGCGGTATGTATGTAATCTTCTATTCGGCAAAGAAGAAGATTCTGATTACGCTTGAATATGATTCTGAGGCTACAGGCGTTACCGACAAGACTACCTTGGAGGATGCTGAAGAATATGCTCCTATCCAGTTGACAGTATTGGATGGTATATCAGAAGATACGTTCCGTGCCATGATGGAGGATGACGATGATACCCGCAGCACCCGCGTGGCAGCCCGCAGGCATTTCAATCCGATATCGAAATGTAAGTTTGATGGCTTTAAGAAGAAAAAAATGTTCCAAAAGCTTGCTCGTCTGCGTTAATTTACCTATATTTGCAGGGTAAATTTATTGAAAATAATAGAAATGATGAAAAATGATAAGTTTTGCCTCTGGCAGGTTCTCCTGCCTCTCTTGCCTCTGCTGATGATTCTGGCTTCCTGCCGGAAATCGGCAGAGGAAACTGCTGATAACCTGCGTATCGAAAAGCTGCATCAGCTCGATGAACTGCTCAATGCGCAGTCGCCGCAGGCTAAGGCGGAAATAGAAAAAGGTATGCAGCAGGCGAAAGACAGCCTCACGTTTTATGAGTATTATGCCAGGAAGGGAAGATGGTTCTGCCAGTCGGCAACGCCCGATTCTACGGTAGGCTATGTGGACCGCACCCTGCGTTTCGCCCTCCGTCAGCCTGATACTCCGCGCCGCAACGGACTTCTTGCCTATACCTACAACTGCCAGGGCATCAACTATCATAATTTTCATCGCAAGGCAGACGAGGTGGTTTCGCTCTACCAGTCTGCCTATGCCTATTCCATGCGTAGCGATGTGCAGCATCAGGCGCCTAGCATCTGTGCCAACCTGGGTGATGCCTATCTCTTCAAGAATCAGTTGCCGCAGGCTGCCTCCTGGTATCGCCGTGCGCTCTTTCTGGTAGATTCCCTCCAGCTGCCCAAGGAGGAGAATGTCTCCCTCTATGTGGGTCTGGCTACCATCTACCTGAAACTCAATGATTTTGATGCATCGCTCCAGTGCTATCAGCAGACGGAAGACCATCTCCCGCAGATGTCGCTGGCCATGCAGGCGTATTATCTGAACAATTACGGCAACTACTACTATTATAAGAAAGACTATGCCCAGTCGCTCCGCAAATTCCTGCAGCTGAAGCAGTTGCTGGAGAAGCACAAGAAGGGCGACTGCTTCGACATGTATCTCTGCAAGCTGAATATGGCAGATGTGTATCTCAATCTGGACAGCATTGCCCAGTCGGAGAAATATCTTGCCGAGAGCGAGCCTTTCATGGTGGCCAACCACGATCGAGAGGCGGTATATTACTGTAATACGATTCATATCGGCCAAGAGGTGAAGAAGGGAGATATGGCGGCTGTTACCCGCATCCTGGACAGCGAGAGACAGCAGTTCGGAGAGGATATCAGCAATCTCGTGGCCTTCAACCTGCGCCAGATCCGCAATCAGTATCTGCAGCGATATTACCTCGCCAAGGGCGATTATCGCATGGCATTCGAGAATCTGCGCAGGGATATGCAGAAGAATGATTCGCTGGAGCACAACAGAATCAAGATGAGAGCTTCTGAAATCATGGACCGTTTTACCCAGGATACGCTGAAACTGCACCACGACCTGGTGCTTGAGCACAAGACGGCACAGCTGAACCAGACCCGCTCTATCGCCCTGGCTGTAGTGCTGCTGATTCTGCTGCTGTGCATGTTCTTCGTCATCAAGAGCATGCGATCCGGCAAGCGGCTTGAAGAGAGCAGGCATCGCGTGCTGCAGTTGAAGCTGGAAGGAGCGAGAAACCGAATCTCCCCTCATTTCGTGTTCAATGTCCTTAACAACAAGATTCTGCATGCCGGTACGGCGGAAGCCGACGAACTGATGGGGCTTGCCCGGTTGATACGCAGCAACCTGGATCTGTCCTGCCAGCCGAAGGTCTCGCTAGCCGCAGAGATCGGTTTCGTGAAGCAGTATCTGGCGGTGGAAACTCCGCTGATGGGCGATGATTTCGATTTCTCGCTGCAGATAGATCCCGAAGTGGATGTGGAGAATACGTATATCCCGTCGATGTTTGTCCAGATTCTCGTAGAGAATGCCCTGGTTCACGGACTGAGAGGCTGGGAGGGAAGGAAGAGCTTGCAGGTAAAGGTAGGCAGAAAGCAGCCGGGCTATACCGTGGTTTCCGTGCTGGATAACGGCAGGGGATTCGATATCCGCCAGAAGGGGAAGAAGCGTACCGGACTGGGTATCATCACCCAAACCCTGGCAGTGGTGAACGAGCATAATCGCCACAAGATGACCTTCTCGCTGCAGAACCGGAAGGCTGAAGACGGCAGCGTGGCAGGATGCCTGGCGCAGGTATGCATACCCGATGGCTTCGTGATATAGCAGGACTTGCGAAATTTGAATATAAACAATATAATAAGGTGTATGAAAGTTGTAATCATAGACGACGATAAATCTTCAGGCAAGGCTTTGGCTGATTTATTGGAAACGAAATACGATATGGAGGTGCTGGGATGCGCGCTCTGTGGGCTTGACGGCCTGGCGATGGTAAACAGGTACCAGCCCGATGTGCTCTTCCTGGATATCCAGCTGCCCGATGTGAATGGCTTGGATTTCCTGGATAAGCTGTCGGGATTCGTGCACCGCCGCTGCCAGGTGGTGATGTACACGGCATACGATGAATATATCCTGACAGCCTTCCGCAAGCAGGCATTCGATGTGCTGCTCAAGCCTATCAATCCCCAGGAGCTGGATACCATCGTCAGACGCCTGGAGAAAGAGACTGAGAAAGAGACTGAAAAAGAGCTTGAGGCTGGGAAAGAGGCTGGGAAAGAGGCGGAGAGAGTGGTAGGGGCTGGCGTGAAGAATGCACCCGTTGCTAACGGCAAGCTGCTCTTCTATACCAACTCCGTGGATTTCAGGCTGGTGGATAAGGAGAATGTCTGCCTCTTCCAGTATAATCACGAAGTGAGATGCTGGGAGGTGGTAGTAGCTGGCAACAGGAAGCCCCTGAGGCTGAAACGCAGCGTGAAGAGCACCGACCTGCTTGCGCTCGCCCCTCATTTCATGCAGGTAAACCAGAAGTTCATCGTCAACATCAATTACCTCATCGAGGTGGTTGACAATGTGTGCCATTTCTATCCCCCTTTCGATGAAATCGACTATGTAAAGGTGGGCAGACTCTATAGAAAGAAATTGATAGATAGATTCTTAAGTATTTAAAAACATAATAATTATGATGAAAAATAAGTATTCGGTCATCATCATGATGATTGCCCTCTTCGGAGGACAGACAGCCCTGGCGCAGGAGAAAATCGTGCCAGAAACTCCTCCCGTTCCGCAAGACCGGCTGGACACCCTCTATTACAACAAGAGCTGGAAGGTAACCTCTAACAAGGCTTTTGCCAACTATTATCGCCTGGCACTCTATCCTGCTGATTCTACGGCAGCCAAGGAGTTCCGCACCTACTATATGAGCGGCGAACTGCAGGGCGAGGGAAGTTTCGTGGTCCTCGACAGGAAGGATGATGCCAAGAGCCAGTTTGCCGGCACCTTTACCACCTATTTCAAGGATGGACAGGTAGAGCAGAAGAAGACCTATCTGGCAGGACTGCTCACGGGCGAATATACCTCTTATTATAATAACGGCAACGTGAAGGAGCATTTCTTCATGAACCAGGGCAAGAAGATGGGGGTAGGAGCCTCTTTCACCGAGAACGGCAGGGTATGCACCCTTACTCCCTACAAGAATGATATTCCTGAAGGATTTTATGTAGTGGTGGATGCCGACGGCAACTATTCCAAGTATTCGCTCACCGACCACCAGCCTATCCTGGAAACCCCTTCGCCTGATGAAATCCTCACCGAGTATAAGAACGGTGTGGCATGGCCTTATTACAACAAGAACGGACTCATCGTGGGCGTGAGCAATTCGATGGTGGATGAGAACATCGGCGATTACCGCGAAATCGGCGTCTTCATCGTCAACAAGAGCATGATCAATGTGGATATCGACCCTTCTCAGATTGAAATCTACGATATGAAGGGCGGCAAGCGAAAGGATTTCGAACTGGTGGGCGCTGATGAGTATGACAAGAAAATCTTCAAGTTCAAGAAGAAGGTGGCTAAGCGTGCGGTAAAGAACAAGGCGATAGTGCAGACCGAACGCGAGAACAACGTGAATGCCAACCTGGGAGCACAGGTGTTTGATGCCGGAACCTCCAATACGCTGAAGGATTTCCAGACCCGTATCTGCCGGATGCAGCAGCTGGAAGACGGCAACCGCATGAAGTATTCCGACAAGATGCCTGAGGACCTGGGCTATCTGGAGCGCACCACCATCCATCCGGGCGAAGTGGTTTCGGGCTATCTCTATACCACCGACCGCAAGGCTGCCGATCTCTTCGTCAAGGTAAAGATCAAGGGCATTGACTATCTCTTCGAGTGGAAGGCAAGCAAGAAGAAATAACGTGTGTGAGATGTGAATGCTAACTATTAAAAAATAATGGAAATGATGAAAAAGATTTTGATGATGGCCATCTTGTGCCTCGTATTTACAACAAGTGGTTTTGCACAGTTCAAGAGAACTGCATTCAATCATGTGGGTCTGAATGCAGGCGTGGGTACCGAAGGTATCAGCATCGGTGTGGCGGCTCCTGTTTCCAATTTCGTGGAGCTGGAGGCAGGCGTGGATATTCTGCCAAAGATGCTCAAGATATCTGACAAGATGAACATAACGGCAGATGCCACTATCAATGTCCAGGGACAGACCGTAAGGATTCCAGATTCTGAGGTGGATGTGGATGCTGATTTCTCCCGCACAGCCTTTCATGCCAAGGCGAATATCTATCCTTTCGGCGGCAACAGCAAGTTCTTCGTGGCTGCCGGCTTCGCTATGGGCGGCGCCAAGCTTGCCAAGTTGAGCGGTCACAGCGAGAAACTGGCACAGTTTATCAAGCAATATCCTGGACATGAGGATGAGATTCTGAAACACGTAGGTGCAGATCTTTCAGATTATAATATCAAGTTCGACAAGAATGGTGATATCAATGCCGACCTGCGCTGCAATTCCTTCCGTCCTTATCTCGGTTTGGGATTCGGAAGAGTGGTTCCTAAGAACCGCCTGGGTTTCCGCTGGGAGATTGGCTGCCAGTATATGGGCAAGCTGAAGATCTATCAGAATGGCGAGGAGGTTGATGTCAGGAAAGCTCTCAATGATTCGATGGGTGAAGATGGCGGCGACATCGCCGATATCGTGGATAAAATCCAGTTCTATCCTGTGCTCAAGTTGCAGATTGTGGGCAGAATCCTGTAATCAAAATAAGAAAAGTTTGAATTATACATAAAAAAACGGGCAAAATGGTAGCAGTTAGCCAATTATTTCGTAACTTTGCACCCGCAAACTTATAAAAAAATAAAAGAAGAATGGCTAATTTGAGATTTGAGGTTGTAGCCGAGGCCTTTAAAAAGAGACCTGTTGAGGTGAAAACTCCCAAGGTGCGCCCTTCGGAGTACTTCGCCAAGTATGTATTCAACCGCCAGAAGATGTACAAGTATCTGCCATCCGATGTGTATGAGAAACTCATCG
>JAIINY010000120.1:0-8512 GCA_022741625.1 Prevotella sp.
CGGTTGGCACGGGCTGTACGGCCGATGCGGTGAACATAATCCTCAGTATCGTGAGGAACGTCATAATTGATGACCATCTCGATATCATCAATATCGATTCCACGAGCCACGATATCCGTAGCAACCAGTACGTCTAACTGACCGCTCTTGAACTTGAACATCACATCATCGCGCTCTGCCTGCTCCAGGTCGGAGTGCATGGCACCGCAGTTGATGCCAATCTGCTGAAGGGCAGCAGCCAGCTGCTTCACCTTCATCTTGCTGCCGCTGAACACGATGACGCGCTTCATATCGCCGGCCTTGAAAATATCCTTGATAATGGTCATCTTCTGGGTCTCGTAACAAACGTAAGCCTCCTGCTTGATCTTCTCGGCAGGCTTGCTTACGGCAAGCTTGATCTCTACAGGATCCTTGAGCAGGGCCTTGGCAAGTTCCTCAATTTTCTCAGGCATGGTGGCAGAGAACATGATGGTCTGGCAGGTCTTTGGCAACTTGGAAGCGATGGTATTGATGTCTTCAGAGAAACCCATATCGAGCATGCGGTCGGCCTCATCGAGAATGAAGAAGCTTACCTTGCTCAGATCTACATTACCCAGGGAAATGTGGGTGATGAGGCGACCTGGAGTAGCAATCACGACATCAGCACCCATGCGGAGACTCTTCAGTTCCTGATCGTAGCGATTGCCGTCGTTGCCGCCATAAACAGCCACGCTGCTCACATCCTGCAGGTAGTAGCCGAAGCCCTGCATGGCCTGGTCTATCTGCTGGGCTAACTCGCGGGTTGGCGACATGATGACGCAGTTGATGGCGTCTTTCGGATAGCCGCCATCATCAAGTTTGCTCAATACAGGGAGCAGATAGGCTGCTGTCTTACCCGTTCCGGTCTGTGCTACGCCCAATACGTCGTGACCTTCCAATATCTCAGGGATACATTTTTCCTGTACAGGGGTGCAAGTGTCGAAGCGCATGTCGTATAATGCGTCGAGCACGTTGTCATTCAAATCTAATTCGTCGAAATACATTCTTTTCCTTTCTTTTGTTGGCCATTGAGCCGGATGGATCTTCATCCGTTCCAATGGTCAAGGTTCTTTGTTTCAATGTTTAATTACCTTGGTGCCTTGCGGTAGCAGAAGTAGGCAACGAAGGCGAAGATGATGTTTGGCAACCAAGCGGCAAGTGCCGGAGGGAAGTTTGCCTGGATGGCAAAGGTTGCCGATACAGTTTGCAGCATGATGTAGCCGAAGCTCAGTGCAAGACCGATTCCCAAGGATAGGCCCATACCTCCCTTTCGCTTGCGTGATGAAAGCGAAACACCGATGATGGTGAGGATGAAGGAGGCAAACGAGGCGGCGATGCGCTTGTGGTATTCTACCTGATACTGCACCACATTGCCCGAACCGCGATTGATCTGCTTGGAAATATACTCCTTCAGTTCCGGACTGGTGAAGGTTTCCTGCTGACCCTTGGAATAAACCAGGTCGGTAGGCTCCATCGTAATCAGCGTATCCTTCTGCGCTCCGCTGGTGATGTGTTCCTTCATACCTTTCAGCTGGCGCACCTTCCAGTTGCTCAGTTTCCAGTGGTATTTGCTGTCGGAGATCGTATCATACTGAATCTCCATCGCCGTAAGGTGGCTTACGAGTTTCTTGTCCTGGAACTTGTCGAGACAGAATCCGTAACCCCGCTTCGAGTTGTTGTCGTAGTGCTGCATATAGGCAATCACGCCCTTATCTACCTGCAGCTGTACGTTTTCGGCAGAAGTATTCTTCTTCTTGTTCTTGTACATCGTCTCAAAGTTCTGGCGTACTACCGTGCCGTGAGGAATCACGTAGGCAGAGAGTGCATAGCTCAAGGCAGAGAGCATGATGCAGGTGATGAGGTAAGGGCGAAGGAGTCGCTTGAAGGAAACACCTGATGCCAGAATGGCGATGATTTCAGAGTTGCCTGCCAGCTTCGACGTGAAGAGGATGACCGCCACAAACACGAACAACGCACTGAAGAGGTTGGCGAAGTAAGGGATGAAGTTGGCATAATAATCGAAGATGATGGCTTTGGCTGGTGCATGATACTCCGTGAACTTCGCCAGGTTCTCATTGAAGTCGAACACGATGGAGATGGAGATGATCAGTGCAATCGAGAAGAAGTAGTAGCCTAAGAACTTCTTGATAATGTACCAGTCTAACCGCTTGATGTATCTCAGTGGGTTGAGATACCTGAGCACCCTGAGGAATCGCAGCTTGTGCCCGATCCAGCCTAGAATGCGGGCTATGCGCTGCAAGATGGCAATGAGCCAGCCGAAGCGAGATTCGAAGGCTCTGCCCATCTTGAGCAGTCTGCGATGTTTTCTGATGTATTTATAATCTTTCATCATTTAATGTAAAATATGTATAGGAGCATCCTATAAAGTTCAATGCTCAACGCTCAAGCTAGATTCGTCGGCCGAGTTGATCGATGATAGAGCGTTTCCACTCTACGAAGTCGCCCTGCTCGATATGATGGCGTGCATCTGTAACGAGACGGAGATAGAACGACAGGTTGTGGATGCTGGCAATCTGCATGGCAAGGAGCTCCTGGGCCTTGAAGAGATGGTGCAGGTAGGCCTTGGTGGTAATCTGGTCGATGTCGCAGCCGTCTGGATCCACTGGACTGAAATCCATCTCCCACTTCTTGTTGCGCATGTTCATCGTACCATTATAGGTAAAGAGCATCGCATTGCGGCCGTTGCGGGTTGGCATTACGCAGTCGAACATATCTACACCACGCTCGATGGCTTCGAGCAGGTTCTGGGGAGTTCCTACGCCCATCAGGTAGCGAGGCTTGTCCTTTGGCAGAATCTCATTCACCACCTCGATCATTTCGTACATCACCTTGGTAGGCTCGCCTACGGCAAGACCGCCGATGGCATTTCCGTCGGCTCCCTTGTCGGCAATGTACTTAGCTGCTTCGCGGCGCAGCTCTGGGAATGTACAGCCCTGGACGATAGGGAAGAGGCTCTGCTGATAACCATAGAGAGGTTCTGTCTCGTCGAAGCGCTTGATGCAGCGGTCGAGCCAGCGCTGGGTCATCTCCAGACTCTTCTTCGCATACATGAAGTCGCTTTGTCCGGGAGGACACTCATCGAAAGCCATCATAATGTCGGCACCGATGATGCGTTCTGTATCCATCACGTTCTCTGGAGTGAAGAAATGCTTGCTGCCATCGATGTGGGAACGGAACTCGCAGCCCTCTTCTCTGAGCTTGCGGATTCCGGTAAGCGAGAATACCTGGAAGCCGCCGCTGTCGGTGAGGATAGGACGGTCCCAGCCGTTGAACTTATGCAGTCCGCCTGCCGCCTTGATGACTTCGAGTCCCGGGCGCAGGTAGAGATGGTAGGTGTTTCCCAGGATGATCTGGGCCTTTACCTGCTGGCGCAATTCTTCGAAATGTACACCCTTTACGCTACCCACAGTTCCCACAGGCATGAAGATCGGAGTCTTGATCTGTCCGTGGTCGGTGGTGATGATGCCGGTGCGAGCATCGCTTGCCTTATCTGTTACTTGTAGTTCAAATTTCATTTCTTTTCTTTTTTGTCATTTTCAGGAATGGTGAAGTCGATAGGGTGCTTTACCTTCTCGTCGGTGAGGGCAAACTCCCAGACATCTGCTACATCTTCTACATAATGGAACTCTACGCCCTTGAGATACTTTTCAGGAATGTCGAGGATGTTCTTCTTGTTTTCCTTGCAGATCACGATGTCTGTAATGCCGGCACGCTTGGCTGCCAGGATCTTCTCCTTGATGCCTCCCACTGGGAGTACCTTGCCGCGAAGGGTTATCTCGCCGGTCATAGCTATGTTCTTGCGAACCTTGCGCTGGGTGATGGCCGAAGCGATACTGGTGGCAATGGTAATACCTGCCGAAGGACCGTCTTTTGGCGTTGCACCTTCGGGTACGTGGATATGGATGTTCCAGTTTTCAAAGATGCGGTAATCCACGCCCAGCAGGTCGATATGCGCCTTGATGTATTCCAGGGCGATGATAGCCGATTCCTTCATCACGTCTCCCAGGTTACCGGTCAGGGTAAGCTTGCCCTGTCGTCCCTTGCTCAGAGAGGTTTCGATAAAGAGAATCTCTCCGCCCACAGAGGTCCATGCAAGTCCTGTTACTACTCCTGCATAATCGTTGCCCTGATAGATGTCGCGGGTGAATGGGGCGGTGCCGAGAATCTCCTTCAGGTCTGCTGCGGTGATGGATGGCTTCTCCAATTCCTTGGAATAGGCGAGCTTGTAGGCCATCTTGCGCAGTCCCTTGTTGATCTGCTTCTTGAGCTGGCGCACACCGCTTTCTCGGGTGTAGTGCTCGATGATGCCCTCAATGGCTGCCTTGTTGAAGCTTACCTTCGGGGTGAATTTGTCGAGACCTGTATTCTCCAATTCCTTCGGAATCAGGTGGCGCTTGGCAATCTCTATCTTCTCCTCCGTAATGTAGCCGCCTACTTCGATGAGCTCCATTCGGTCGAGCAAAGGACGTGGGATTGAGCTGATGTCATTGGCGGTTGCGATGAAGAGAACCTTAGAGAGATCGTAATCCACATCCAGGTAATTGTCGTGGAAGGTGTTGTTCTGCTCTGGGTCGAGTACTTCAAGCAAGGCTGATGCTGGATCACCCTGGTGGTTGTTGGCTGAAACCTTGTCTATCTCGTCGAGGATGAAGACAGGATTGCTGCTGCCTGCCTTGAGGATGTTCTTGACAATGCGGCCAGGCATGGCTCCGATATAAGTGCGGCGGTGACCGCGAATCTCGGCTTCATCGTGCAGACCTCCCAGAGACATTCTCACGTATTTACGCTTCATGGCCTTGGCAATGCTCTTGCCCAGACTGGTCTTGCCGACTCCCGGAGGACCATAGAGGCAGAGAATCGGACTCTGCATTCCACCCTTCAGGGATCTTACGGCAAGATATTCCAGAATGCGTTCCTTTACTTTCTCCATGCCGTAGTGGTCCTGGTTGAGAATCTTCTGGGCATGAGACAGGCTGAGGTCATCCTCGGTGTATTCGCCCCAAGGCAAATCTACCAGCGTCTGCAGATAGTTGAGCTGGATAGGGTAGTCTGGGCTCTGAGGATGGATGTTGTCGAGTTTGGCCAACTCTTTCTGAAAAACCTTCTGGGTTGCCTCGTTCCATTTCTTGGTCTTGGCTTTTTCGAGCAGCTCCTTCTTTTCCGGACTGCTTTCGCCTTCGCCCAGCTCTTCCTTGATGTTCTTGATCTGCTGCTTCAGGTAATATTCCTTCTGCTGCTCGTCGAGATCAAACTGCGTCTTGTTCCTGATTTCATTTTGCAGGTAGAGCAGCTTCTGCTCCTTGTGCAAGGCCTTGAGTGCCTCTATCAGTCGCTCTGACAGCTTCTCCTGTTCCAGCATCTTGATCTTGTCTTCTGCCGTAAAAGGCAGGGAGGTGCAGATGAAGTTGCATTTCACAAAGCGATTGGTAATCTCATTGATCGCATAGACAGCCTCGTTGGGAATGTTCTCATTGTACTGAATGAATTTGATAGATTCCTCGAAGAATGTTTGGGTCAATGCCTTGAACATAGGATCTTCGGCTTCCTTTTCGGTAGGCCAGATTTCTGGCAGACTTTCTACATCGGCAAGGTAGAATGGATCCTTATCTACAATCTGCTTCATCTTGCATCTGCCTAAACCCTGTACGATGATGGTTTTCTGATGCTCATCGTTTGGCATGTTAATGACTCTCATCAACTTGGCAAATGTTCCGGTTTCGTACAAGTCTTCCTGATTAGGTGAGTCTATGTCCGCATGCTTCTGGCAAAAGATGCAGAATACTGTTTCTGGATTTTGCTCCAGCATGTTTGCCAACTCCTTGCTTTCCGCCCTGCCTATCAAGATAGGAGTAAGCACGGATGGAAAAACCACCAGGTCGCGAGTGCAGAGGGTAGGATAGATTCCTGCCTCCCTTTCTTGTATCAATACGGATGCATCGCCCTCAAAGTCGGCTATCATCTGGATTTGTGTATTCGAATTTCTGTTCATATTCTATTTGGTAAACACTTTTTGGGGTGTATATGAATTTCTGTTCTATTTTGATAAACACTTTTTGGAGTGCATATTCTCTTGAATATATATTTATAGGGTGCAAAGTTAGTGATTTTTGCCGAGAATCCCATCGTTTTTTCCGAAAATCACCTCTTTATTAGATATTATTATTAATATAAGCAAGAAGACTGTAATAAAATGCTGATTTTTGCGTTACTATTTTTAAAGTAAAACTATGACAGGATTTAAATTCAAACAATTTGAGATTCATCAGGATCGTTGCGCCATGAAAGTGGGAACGGATGGTGTGCTGCTGGGGGCATGGGCACCTGGCGGTAAACGCATTTTGGATGTGGGGTCGGGTACCGGACTCATTTCGCTGATGATGGCGCAGCGCTTCCCTGAGGCGCAGGTGCTGGGTATTGATATGGACGGAGAGGCTTGTGAGGAGGCTGCTGAGAATGTGGCAGCTTGTCCTTTTGCCGATCGTGTCGAAATAGAGTGCTGCCGATTGCAGGATTATCATTCTGCGGAGTCTTTTGATGCAATCGTAAGCAATCCTCCTTTTTTCTTGAATAGCCTAAAAAATCCAGACAGTAAACGTACGATGGCCCGCCATACGGATAGCTTGCCTTTCAGAGATCTTTTCAGGGGAGCAAAAATGCTGCTGAGTGATGATGGCGTCTTTTCCGTGATTGTTCCTTCTGAGGTTCTTGAGATGGTTGTGTCGGAAGCTTGTATGCTAGGTTTTTATCTTATCAGGCAGTGTGGCGTTAAGACAGTGGAGCGCAAACAGCCTAAACGCTATCTTCTGTCGTTTGCAAAGCATCGGTATGATGGTATGGAAAATACTATAAAAACAATGACCGATTCCGAGGGGAACCGGTCAGAATGGTATGCGAAAATTACAGAAGAATTTTATATCAGGTAGGGGCTAGAGATTCAGCTTTCTTTGTACGAGCTTGCTGATGGCTCCTACTCGCTTGCTTTGGCGCTGGATGTCTTTGTGAATGTCATCGCGCACTATATTTATGTCATTGAAGAAATCGGCAAAGGCTGATTGAATGATGTTCGGCTTGCGTACACTCTTGTCTGCAAACGGATTTACAATCATCTTGATGCCTTTTTCTTCCATGTGCACATCTATGTCGGCGCCAGTCATCACTGGGTCGCCGTCATAATGGATGACACCCGGCTTGCTGCGGGTGATGTGGAGCTTCTTGCACCGGAAAGACTTGATCTTCGAGTTCTTGTCGAGGGTCTTGTTGAACATGTCGAAACTAACCTGTGAAGCTTCGATGACATCAAACGGTTCCATGATGACCACATCCATCAATCCATCGCTCATGGATGCCTGTGGGGCAATATAGGCGTTGTTGCCGTATTGGGAAGCGTTGGCACACGAGATGAGAAACGCTTTATATTGTTTTGTTCCAGTCTCATCCTCCAGAGTATATGTTTCAGGCTCATATTTCAAGCCTTCTCTCAGAATGTTCTCTGCATAGCTGATCGGCCCACGCTTTCCGCTTTCTGCAAACTTCATGCTGACAAAGGCATCGAAGCCCATTCCGCAAGTGCAGAAGAATGGATATTCGTTGATGACTCCGTAGTCAAGGTCGTGTATTTTGCAGGCATTGATGATCTCAATGCTTTTCTTTAGGTTCATTGGCAACAGCAGGTGGCGCGCCAGACCGTTTCCTGAGCCGCAAGGCAGAATACCTAATGCTGAATCGGAATGGACGAGGGAACGGGCCACCTCGTTCACGGTACCATCGCCACCTACAGCAACCACAATGTCTGCATGGTTGTCTCTGGCTTCGGCTGCCAGTTCTGAGGCGTGTCCTGGTCTTTCAGTCATTTTTATCTCGTACTCGAACTGCTCCTTGTCCAAAGTAGAATCTATCAAACTGGGAACCGCCGCTTTGCTGCTGGTTCCAGAAATCGGGTTCATGATGAAAACTATCTTTTTTTTCATATCTTAGTCAAGAAATTGTTTTTTTAAACTGCAAAAGTAATAAAAATCCCTAAAATGGCAAGAAATATCTACTAAAAAAAGCATAAAAGTAAACTTTCTTAGGAAAAAAGCGGTTTTATTAGTCTTTTTTTGTATCTTTGCACCCTGAAACTAGAAAATAAATTAAAATAGAAATAAAGTACACCTATTATAATGGGACAATTACAAGAAAGATACAAGAATTATCGTGTACCTCAGAAGTATATGGAAGCCGGTGTGTATCCATACTTCCGTGAGATTACAAGTAAGCAGATGACAGAGGTAACTGACATCGATGGTCATAAGATCCTGATGTTCGGTTCTAATGCTTACCAGGGTTTGACAAATGATCAGCGTGTTATCGATGCAGCTAAGGCTGCTCTTGACAAGTACGGCTCAGGCTGTGCTGGTAGCCGCTTCCTCAATGGTACACTCGATTTGCATGTGCAGCTCGAAAAAGAGCTTGCTGAGTTTATGGGCAAGGATGA
>JAIINY010000121.1:0-8504 GCA_022741625.1 Prevotella sp.
AACTTTTGAATTTCAATGTTGCAATATTCATTCATATTTTACTTTGCTTTCAAAATTGCGCTATTCACATTCATATCAATATTTTTCCAATCCTTCTGGATTTTCTTGCCGAAGTTGAAGGTGTAGGCCGCTTGGATGTAAAACTTCCTGTTTGTTGATGAAATGATATGTTCTTGGGAATTGTAAACAGGAACATTCAGCGTTTCTATAAACTCATTGTTTTTATGGAAAGGGGATACAGTACCCACCTCAAAGCTCCAGTCTTTATGATTCCAATTGATAGAACCGCCATAATTAACTGGTACATGTTCTACAGTAATCATAGGAAGTATCATCTCTTTGCCTTTGGTATTTGCCCAAATACGAAATGCGAATTCATTACAATAATAGTTTACATTCATATAGGCACGCCAAGAGTTGAAAGTTGTTCGAAATTTACCCCAAACATCTGTATGGTTATAAACTCCATCGATTTTCAAACGAAGATTATCTGTAGCTTTCCAGGACAGGGAGAGCATTTCAATGAAACCTCTGCTATTATTATGATCGTCCATACTATTTATTAGTTTACCATTCTCTTCATAATAAGTTTCAACATATTGATGATGCTGATATACGAAATTACTGAAAGAGGTAATATTTATTTTAGAACCTATTTGTATATTATAATTAACTGTTCCTTGGTAAAAGTCCATAGGTCTTAAATTTTCATTTCCTCTTTTAATGCGCAGGTCGTCAATAATTTGTTCTGCAGTATTTAAAGAGCTACTAGTAGGATAAGCATTAGAAAACAATATATCCAACGACACTTGCTGACTCTTTGTTGGCTGCCAAAATATTGTTGATTGCAACTGTGGAATATAATGGCTCACTGCATCTGCATCTTTTGTATGATAATAAAGAGCTGATGCTCCAGGCTTTAATCGCAATCTCCATTTATCAAATTGTTGTACATACTCTACGAATGCATAGTTTTGTGAAGACCATTGATGCTGCCATGCTTCATAAGTCCCCATATATTGCGACATCGTATTCATATAGACAGAGCCTAGATGAAAAGATAAACTATTTTTGTGTGGGAATATGATACCATATTTCCCATAAAAGTTTGCACTATAATAATCCTCCTTGACAATCGTATTTGTATTCAATTTTTCATCTTTATACATATTTGAATATTTGTTTCTGCCATAAGTCCCAGATAATGACAGTTCCACATATTGTTTGTCCGTAACATCTATGTTACCATAAAGAGAAAGACGTGGCATTAAACTAGAAGACGTATTTGTAGAGCATTGGGCTGTACTTGTTTGTGCCGTATTCGCAAAAAGAATTCCGTTGGTTTGATTTATAGGATTTTCTTTTCTCACAAGCGAAAGTTTCTCTGACAACATGTACTTTTTCTTTTTCGTAAGAATGTTCAACTGCACATATTCTTGATTTTGCTTATTTACACCCTCATAACTTGAATACGAACGGGAAATCTCATTATTGTCAAAATGGAAAAATTCTTCTCTTTCTATTTTATCAGCATCATAGTGGAGTCTGTTATATCCCCCAAAAATGGTAAAACTAGTACTACCATGGGCTACCTTTGCTGCGAGATTATAATCTCCTTCTTGGTATGCTAGTTGTTGAGTGCCATCCACGGAAATATAGCCACCAGTAGTCATAGGACGGGTAATTATGTTTATGGAAGCATAATCACCTGCATATTTTCCTGTTGGAACATCATAATATTCCACTTTGAGAATGTCCTTTGATTTCAATCCTTTTACTTCACGGTATTCTACCTTACGACCATCTATATAGAGCGTGACAGTACCACCAATTGTGGTAACAGCACCTTTTTGTCTATCAATTTGTAAATTGGGAATCATTAAATCATACAGCAAATCATATCCATTATTGGTGTGTTTATAGATTTGTTTATCTGGTATAATCTGAAGATGGGTATCTTTCCTAGTAATACTGCTTCCCCTTACAACAACATCTTTGAGTGCAATGCTATTTGAAGTTAAAGTAACAATTATTGGAGAAGATTTGTTGGTTTCAACAATTTGCACATTAGAATCATAACCTAAAGAATTTGCTATTAGAATATATTTTCCCTCTTGTGGCATAGTTGTCTGAAAGTAACCTAAGCTATCAGAGACGAGTCCTTTTACAAATGAAGAATCATTCACTTGTAAAAGTTTTATAGTTGTATATGGAATTCCTTGTTTCCGTAGGTCTTCTATTCTACCTTGTAAGGTGTTTTGGCTATAAGTGGATAAGAAGAAAAAAGTAACAATCAATATAGATATAATTCTTTTCATAACAGCTTATTTTTTGTTTTAAATAAGAATTGCCCCGAAGGGCAACTCTTTAAAGAAAATGCACATTTACGGACGTTGAATAGAGAAAGTGCTACTATCATTACATGAACAAGTATTTGTTTCCGAAAAAGTACTACCATTGTTACATGTACATAAAGGGTTAACACTACTATCATCCATCAAATCAACAAGACCATTAGGAAGTAATGGATCTGTCTCCAGTCGAGTTTCCAGTTCCTGAAGGAACATCTCATCGAACAAATTCTCATTAAGAGAAACTAAAACATTTTGTACCATAATTGTTTATTTAAATTTGTTAAGAAAAGTATTATACGCAAAATTTATTGACCTTGGAAACTGATAGCCAAATTTTTTGCATTCTGTAACTTCAAATCCTTTATCTTTTGTATATAGAGTCTTTGCAAGGCATCTGCCTCCACACAATAAAGCATATCTACATTTGCTACAACACTCCATATTACTAATATTTTTAGAAAACCAAAAAACTTTTTCTTTTGTCCAAATTAGGTTCTCTTTATAGTTTCCTATACTATGCTGCTTTTGCCCTACGGTTTCCAAACAAGTATATATGTCTCCATATGGATCAAACATATATGAGCCATATTGAGAAGGACATATCGTAGACTTTAGCTTATAGCATTTTCTGTTTTTCAAGCATGCTAAAACAGTATTTTTTATTTGGAAATCTTGATTTTCGACAAGAGACTTATCCTCCAACATTTTGATGAATGACTCTGATGAGAAGAACTTTATGTCTTTTGTATTGCACTTTGCTTTCGTATCTATCAATATTGCTGGACTGAAATAGAAATAAGGGCTCTCAGCAAATCCATTTTCCACAAAGAATTTTTTCAACAGAACTAAATCTTCACTATTATTTTCATCAATATTGATACGAAGTATTACATGAATTTCTTTTCTCAAAACCATACCAATATTTGATACTACTTTATCAAAAGAATCTCCTTCTACAATATGCTGTTTACGCATGTTATGCTTTGTCTTATAACCATCTATTGTAATCTGTATTCCATTGATATAGTCTTTTGATAAGAGACCCTCATAATAATCC
Source organism: Prevotella sp. (assembly GCA_022741625.1). Lineage (GTDB taxonomy): Bacteria > Bacteroidota > Bacteroidia > Bacteroidales > Bacteroidaceae > Prevotella. Next base: position 3,412 of record JAIINY010000121.1, read on the forward strand.
AAATCATACCCGTTAGATATAATCTTGAACTTGTATTTTCCTTCTATACCCTTTTTAATGATATACGCAACTATATCCTTGTTGTTTCTTAAACATGGCTCTCCACCATAGAGAAGAATTTCATCTTGATGAAGTTCTCTATGTGGTTCTATCAAATTCATTGTTTGATAGGCTTTATCTACCATTTCCTTGGTAAATGTCATTTTAGTCCACTGGGATCCGTTCTTTGATATTTTATTTTCAAAGCAATACGGACATCTGAAATTACAATCATACGTGATGACGAAACTCCAGAATTTTTTCATTTTTGCTTGTGCTTTATGTAGCACATTAGCTATTTTCCAAATATACTGTAGCTCTTCTTCAGGGGTACGAGTTGTAAGGTATCCCCTTTTCTGAAGAGTTCTTATCGTTTCTTCAGACAAGCTGTTATTAGAAGAAAAATGCTCTATTTGTCTCCAGCATTCTCCTTCAACTATATCTATAGCTCCTGTATAGCCATGCACTAAGAAAAACTTGTCTTCCTCAGCTTCCAGTTTTACAGAAATCGTGTATGAAGATAATCTTAAATCCTTCATGATTAATACCAATATACTTTTTTGTTTTTATATTCAAAAATTCTTTCTTCTTGTCCTTTTGTGAGGTCACGCAACCAGAGTAAAGCACCTTGCGGAACGTTTTTATAGATAAGCTCATCATCTAATATTGCCCTTTTCTTTCCAAGTGATGTCCACACACCATCTTTGCAATAGAAGAGTTCATAGAGGTGATCTTTTCTGATTCCGTTATCATCATTTCTGATGAGGTATCTTATCTTGTTGATACAAACAGGTTGTTTGAGTTCCAAACCTCCCCAACTTAATGTGTCATTTGTATGAAAGAAACTCAAAGGGTCTCCATCAAACATTTTTTCAGCTCCATTCCTTGGATAAAAACGGCTCGTTTCATATTTGCCAATTATTTTTCCTTTCAATGGCCTCAATTGTCCGCATGCATAAAACTCCACCTCTGCCATATTACCATACGTTTCATCAGATGATAAATAACGCAGATATTTCACGGGCCTGTTTTGGGCACTTTCATCACAGATGACTGTCGTATATTTAGGCTTTGGCGTAGCTTTTATTACATGATATGTAACGGCATCGCTGAAGTCTTTTTTGTTGGCTCCTTGAAACTTACCCCCTTTCATATAAAGGACAATTTCTTCTAAACTAGAGGAATTTTCTTTTTTCCTTTCCAATCGCAACTGCTGTTTCTGTTTTTGAGGAACAAAGTATGCTTTGCGCCCGATACTATCCAAAAAGAAGGGATTACCTACTGGCTGTATCTCTCCTTTATCATATAGAGCAGCTTGATAAACAATATTAGGACCAATGTTCTTGAAAACAGCTTTATCTCCTTCTATTTGAGTCCAAGCGACCGGAAACCAACCTTGTGGATCGAATACACACAAGTAGGCAAACTTATTATTTTGCTTATTTGAAATGTCGATTTCCGTTGTTTGGGCATTCACGACAGCATATTTACCAGTTACATCTTCCAAGCATGGGTTCTTAAAGAATGAAGGTACATCTTCCAAATCTTTACTGATGACACCTAAGGATGTGTTTCGACGTCCAAAAGTCATCTTGTAGATTTTCGGGATTTTATTTTTAAATCTAACAAGATGCTCATCGGGATTTTGCTCACCACTTGCAAAGTCATGATACTTTCGGTCGTTACCATAGACAAAATTGAACACATGTCCCAGATTGCTATTTCCCCAATGAGGAATCAAATTCTCGCCTACAGGGATACCCACAGAACGCATTGCATAGATCCCCAATGCTGTATAATCGCTACATAAGCCAAATTTTATATTATACAAAGTACTCGGACGCAAATCTATTGGCATAATGCTGCTGGTACTTATATGTATTGGCAAACCGATAAGTTGGTTGTTTACTTCACAACATGCGGTTTCTGCAGTCTGTATAGATGCAGGTATTGCTTGCGAAAATCTGTTTGCATACAAATTCCGCCACTCTTGTGGTTCTTCCTTATTTACCTTATAAGGAAGTATATACTCACAGAATTCTTCGAACGTCAGAAACTGATTCCAAGGTTTATTCCATACATTGAATGCTTCTTCAATATTCTTAATAAGATAGGACGCTTTTATCTTTTCGGCATCCATCAGATATTGTGGCTTATCTTTAAGATGCTTTGCCCTTTTAATAAAGCAGGAATATATATAAGGTATATCATATTCTTCTTGCTTTATCTGGTAAACAGAATCTATAAAGGTATAGTATTCGGCAACAGAACTTCCTCCCAACCAATATTTATCAGCCATATTTTCCAACAAAAAGTTTGCAGCTTTTAATTGAAGGGTATCTCCCTTTTTAGTAAAGTAATCAACAACCTTCAATAATTCCTGTTCATTTCCTTTTGATACGTTCAAAGTCTCTTCTAACTGGTTGCTTACCTCTTTCAGTTGACAGCCAGTTAATATTATACTTATCATACATACGAACCACGTAGATAAGTTGTTGTTTGAAAAGACTTTGAATCGTTTCATATTATATCCAATTATAGATTTACATTCTTATTATAGATATCAAATTAGTTGTTTACAATAATTCTTCCCTGATATTTATTGCTTCCATCAGTTATTGTCAACTCATAGCTTCCACTCAATTCTTGTGGAATTCTACATGTCGTATCTATTACGTCGAAAGAATAGATAGCACCATCCCCACCTACAAGAGTAAGAGTATAGCCTATTACTTGACTTGGCACAGTCAATGTGTGACCCACCAAATCCACAACCAAAGGTCGCTTAATACTTCTGCTACCTTTTGAGCGTACTTGACCAGGATAATCCAAGCTATATGATAATGTATAAGGCTCAGCTCTAGTATGGATAGGACATAAAAGCAATGCCCCACCGCAAATAATAAGAAATAGTAAATGTTTCATGTCTTAACAATTTTAATTATCATTTGTTCGTAATTCCGCCGCAAAAGTACATTTTTGCAAAGAAACAGACAAGGAAAAAACCGATTTAAAATTTACCTATTTTTTACTATTGGTCTATAACTCTCTCTATTTTAATTCCTTATTGAATAATTTACCATAATTTTACCTTGCAAAATTTTACTGAATCTGGAGAACATACTTATCAAAATCTTTTGGTTTACCAATCTTCCCGCATAGTTTTTTCAACATCGTTTTTCTGCTTTTTGAGATTGCTGCATCTGATAGACCTAGCAATCTTGCGATTAAGGATGTGGTGAAGCCTAACCTAATCAATAAACAGATTTGGTAATCTTTATCATTGAGCTTATTTTTTAATCTCGGAATGAAGTTTGGTATTGTTTTCTCTACCGTATCTGCCAATTCTTTCCAATCCTCATCACTCATTTTCTTTCTTGGATGCACTTCAATAAATTTAATTTTCTTACAAATAGATGAATCCATCAAAGTCAACTCTACATTAGACACAGAAGTTAATGAGTATTTGTCTTGTATATCGCTTATTTCAGCTTTTAATTTATCGATAGTATTTTCCTTCTCCATAATGACTTGAAACAGTTTGTTATCGTTTTCAGCCACAAGTTTAGCTTTTTCATCTTGTAACCTTTTGAGTTTTAGCAAACTATCCTCATATAACAGTTTAGAAACAGCTATTCTTTTTTTCTTGAGAACTAGCTGCTTTCTATAAATATAAGAAAGGAATAACAACAAAATGACGCAAGCAAAAACAACCATATAGTTCATTTGTGTACTTCGTGTCGCTTTCTGCTCAGCCATTCTTGCTATTTCTTGATTTCTACCATAATCATACATCGCTTGCATTTGCTGTAATTGGTTTTTCCTTGCCTCCATCAAACTTGAATCATTATATTCAGAACTTTGCAAAGCATACTTCATAGCCAAGGATGGTTGGTTAACTTTTGCATAATAATGAGCCAAGGCTTTTGTTGTTGCAGCTTTATTGCTAAAAGACTTACAAAACTTAAGACTCTGCTGCAAAATATAACAAGCAGAATCTAACTGACCAGTAAACATATAGTATATTCCTTTTTGGCATAGTACATAAGCCTTAGAATCTTCATATTCCAGATTTCCCTCATACCCTGTAGAAAAGTATGCTTCAAATGCCTTCTTCGCATTTACAGAGTCTTGCTTCTCTATATAATAGCTGTAGTTGCATCCCAAAGCGATAGCTGCATTATAGTTGTCACCTATCCGTTTAAACATATTTGCGCTACGTAAATTGATAGCAACAACAGAATCTTTTTTTCCTAAATAATCATAAGCATCTCCCTTATTTTGGTAATTGATAATCGCATTCAATGTATCCTTTGCCAAATAAGCATACTTCTCAGCCTTGCCAAAAGCATCCAACAATTGATATGGTAAATATTGTTTGCTAAACAAAAATCCCATCTGGCTATATACTCTGTAAAGCGTGCCATAGTCACAATCTGCGGCAGTGGTATCAGCTTGCTCAGTCGCCTTATTGTAGTATTCCAACGCCAATGGAACTTCATGCATATCCCTATACACGCAGCCCAAAACATAATTGGCAAGCATCCGCTGATTAGCCGAACCATGATCTTCATAATAATCTACGACCTCCTTCATCACGCTATCAGATGTAAACGTGATGCAAGCCTTGTTCATTGCCTTATGACGCAATAACTCATATCGCATCTTTTGCGCTTGGGTAAACTCGGGTAACTGGGATTTGACCCCATCAAGCATCCGGATGGCAACCTTCGCTGAGTCGTCATTAACATTCATGATGCTATCTGCCCGCTGCATCAAATCATCATACTTTCTGTTTCCTGCACAAGATGCAAGAAGCATGATGATTAACAACAAATATAAGACCTTTTCTTTCATTCCTCTTTTTTTTGCAAAAGTACGAAAAAATAAAGAAACTACAACATAATGTCTCTATAAAATTAGAAAAACGCAGAACTTTCATCTGAACAAAGTTAAGTAGCGCTGCGCATTGCCGAAATAATTCTTCCCTTAAAGGAATTACTATCTACCTTTAAAGGAAAATGTTTCTAGAGTTAGTAGAAAGTTTCGTTCAG
>JAIINY010000492.1:0-1096 GCA_022741625.1 Prevotella sp.
GAAATTTACGGAATTTAGAACTTTTTGAGTTAAATCTGATGCTTACCAACAATATGTATCCAAAAACAAACAGCAGTATTCGGATATAGCTTATCCGAATACCTGCTGCCATAACGTTTTGTTGCTGACGATGATTCTGACATCGGCTTTCATGTACTTTTGCAACACAGGGGACTTTTGTCTCTGTGTGCTCACTGTGGCTGTAGCCATAAAATAGTTGCCATCATCCCTATGTATGAGCTTGGCATTATGGCTTATGATGTCGCAGTGATAAGATGCATTGTCGTTGCCCTCAAAAGAAACGTGAGCAGTTCTTGGCTCATCAAAAAGATACAAATACTTGTATGGCACAAACACCTGTATTGTTCTTTGGTTTATAACCTCACCATTAGCCTTTATAGATATAGGATAAGGTGTCTTGTAGAAAGCAACTGCGAGGGCGAGGACTATTATCGTAATGATAACTGTCCCCAAGCTGACGAGGCGAGGAGGAACCTTGCCTATCACGTTCCTCACCTTCTCGCTTCTCAACTCGATGTTATCTGATTCTTTTTCTTTCTGTTCCATATCAAACGCTTTTTAGTTTCCCAATTCCAACTGATTCTTCACAAGATTATAGTATGCCCCTCGCTTGGCGGTCAAAGACTCATGGTTGCCAACCTCAACGACCTTACCATGGTCTATGACTACGATTTGGTCGGCATTCTTCACCGTACTCAGTCGATGAGCTACAATCACGACAGTCTTTCCCTTGTAAAACTTATCCAAGTTCTCCACGATGCTTCTCTCATTGTTGGCATCCAGCGAGTTGGTCGCCTCGTTAAGGAAGATGTAGTCGGGATTCTCATACACCGCCCTTGCTATCAAGATACGCTGTTTCTGTCCTTGACTCAGTCCCACGCCATCACGCCTAATCTTGGTGTTGAACTTCAGAGGCAAAGCCATCGCGTAATCCTTGATGCAAGCAATTTCGGCAGCTTTCAACAACCGTTCCTTATCTATATCGCCATCATCAACAGCAATATTTCTTGCGATACTCTCCGAGAAGATAACACCATCCTGCATGACAACACCACATTGTCTGCGCCACCACTTT
>JAIINY010000493.1:0-1088 GCA_022741625.1 Prevotella sp.
TGTTGGATGTCGATACTATTGAAGGTGAAATATATGACAGGGAAAGTCACCTTTGCGGATTCTTTTATGTTTTGTTCAACAACTTTTGTTTCAGTCTTATCCACTGTTTCTTTCTGATTGACCTCCTCCGAAGAAGAAGTTGGTTCCTGTTGTAGAACCTCCGTTTGTGGAACTGATGGAGTTTCAACAATCTTGTTCTTCTTTTTAGTGAGGTTAATCCCTAATCTTACTCCACTTTCCCAAACAAAGTTGTTCTTATGCAGATGCTCCGGCATTCCGTCCATACGTTCGCCAGTAAGACAAGTCAAACCGGAATAGATGCCCAATTTCAGACATGAAGTCAGTTGGTAGCCCACCTGCAAGTCAGCGCCATAACCTAAATGCCAGTTGGTAGAGCCTTTCATCACTTTGGCATCATCGGCTATAGTCTGGATATCAGCCTTGGTCGTTACTGCATATATATGAGGTGAAACTGCCAAATCCCATCGGCTGTTAGCTGTCTTATGGAACAACCCAAGGAGATTAACGTTCACTCTTGCTCCATACCAGCCCATCCTGACATGGCTTTTCAAATTGGCATACTCCCAACTATCCATGCCCAAGACACCTGCCTTGTAAAGCACACCGTCGCTACCCAACCAATAGTTACGTTCTACGCAGCAGTCTTGTGCAGACATATTTACTTCTCCATACTTGGCAGATAATTCTGCCGAGAAGATGGAGTTGAAACGATAGCCGCCATATAAGCCAGCAGCCCAACCAAGATGAGTCTTGTCGTGTCCGAAACTTGAGAAAGTAGAGAAACCGAAAGGCATTCCACCCTCAATACCGACGTACCAGCCTTGCGAAATAGTCTTTCCATCTTTTTTTGCTTCTGCTCTCGCAAAAGAAAATGGAAGAATAAATGCAAGTATTGCAACCAGCAACCGATTTTTTGTTGTCAAATAATTTATCATATCATTCATTCATTTTTTATCGTAAAAATAAAAATCTATCTCCAATTACAGGACAAGTATCCACCATAAAGCTAATTCATCCATTCTATCCGAAACTCACTCCAGGAAATACAAGAGGTTTGTTAGGAAGAT
>JAIINY010000494.1:0-1087 GCA_022741625.1 Prevotella sp.
GCATCGGCAAAGAGGGCATCACGCCGTGCCTGCTCATATACTTCTGCGGCATGGTCTGCACGTTCGCGGATAAAGTCCGCATCGCTGGCTTGTGGAAAACGGTTCTCTCTGAGGTGGTTCAAGAGGTACAGTCCGTAATAGGACAGTTCTGTCTGTGCCTGTTTCTTTCTGTTCATCTGTCTGTTGAATGGATTAAGTGGTGAATAATAAACCGTGGATGGCGGTTGATGTTAGTTGAAAGCAAGAAAAAGGCACTCGGTATCCCTCCGAGTGCCGCCACTTAATCCACAGTAAATAAAAGCATCCCAAATAAAGACACCATTTATGAACCATGTTTCGGTGGCAAAGGTACAAACTATTTCTTGTTTCTCTTCACATTTCCTCGCTTTTCTGCTGTTTTGCGCTCTGCAAAGACGAATTTCGTGTTGAAATTCTCGTCAAAGGCTATGGCTGCGGAGAAAGGTTTGCCTTGCTTGCTGGTGAAACCATTGAGCGTTCTGGTCTTGCCCTTGGTAAGCAAGTCGGTTATGTCGGCATCAGTGAGCAACTTTCCTGCTACCTGCTTGAACACTGGCATACCGCACTCCTTGTTGCTGCATCTTACTACCTTTCCGAAGAACAGCATGGTGCCTTGCTTGCATTTAGGACACTGGCAGCCGGAATCCTTGTGGCTGAAAAGTCTGTCACAACCTAACAATTCCGCAGTGATTTCACGGGTATAGCCTTCGATACTATGGGTGAACCCGTCTGCACTTGCTTCACCTCGTTCAATCTTGGCAAGTTCCGCCTCCCATTTGCCCGTCATCTCCACATTGGCAATCGCCATGTTCTTCACCACGGAATGCAGGGCGAGTCCTTTTTCCGTCGGCACAAGTTTCTTCTGCTGGCGCACCATATACTCTCGTTTGAGCAGGGTTTCGATGATGGCGGCACGTGTGGCAGGTGTGCCAATACCGCTGTCCTTCATTGCCTGGCGCATCGTATCATCTTCTATCTCTTTGCCTGCGGTTTGCGTTCCGCCAAATCCGGCTGCACTCGGCAAATCCAAACAAGTTTGGATCTGCTCTCGCTTGCACGGATTTTCCAT
>JAIINY010000495.1:0-1086 GCA_022741625.1 Prevotella sp.
ATAACCCAACTTGATGCGAGTAATGAAACTGTTTGGTACCAACTCTCTCATGTAGATAGTAGCATCTACGTTGTAGCCCATGTTGTTGAGCTTTCCGATATTCATTACATGATATTTGCTGTCATTCTGTTCGGTCACGGAAGTCTGAACCCAGTCAATCATGTTGGTGCCGTGTGCGTAGAATCCGCTTACGGTTGCGGCAAACCCTGTCTGGCGATACTGAGTTCCTACCTTGAAGGTGGAGTTCTTCTCTGGGTTCAGGTTGATATCGCCCTGCTGCACCACATTACTTATATATAAATCGGTGTAAGTAGGCATTCTCAGAGCCTTGTTCCAGGATGCATAGAACTTCCAGTTGTCGTTAGGACGATAACTCATATCCACACCAGGATAGAAGCGGAAGTCGTTGTCCAAACCGGTGTTCTTGTTAGCCAAGACACCAGCCGACAAGGTGAAGCCGCCGAAGATGAAGTTGTGCTCCAACATGATGTTGGTGTTGGTGCGCTCACCCTTTCGGGTATATTGACGGTCGGAACCAGAGATGTCCTTATAGTCTTTCTCTACGAGTTCCTCGCCCAATGCAGTAGAGTAGATGCACTCCTTGCTGATATCAAAACCCACTGCGGTCTTACCCAAAGCCCAAGCCACGTTGGCATTCAGCCCACCACCATAAACATCTAGGTCGTGATAGTTCTCGCCTGCCTTGGCTCCAGCCATACCGCGAATCAGCTGATAGTGATCCTTGAATTTGTTATAATAGAATTGAGGCGCAATCTCCCAGGTCTTCTCCTGGTTGTGCAGACTCAGGTTGAGAGAAGCCATACCGTGGTCTGTCTTCTCATATTGGTTGTTGTATTTGGCGCTGTAGAAAGTGTTGGCACCGTAGCTCTGGGTAGAGATACCCACCTGAGCATTGATGTCGAAACGCTGGTCGTAGCTCAGGTTAACCTGTCCGAAACCTTGTCCTTTTTCGAAGTCGCTGTTCTCCGTGCCTCCGTCCGAACGCTTGTAGCCTCCGCTGGCAGAGTAGGCGTGTGTCCACTTGCCTTTGGCATAAGCCGTCTGCACACGTCCCTGTGCTCCGAA
>JAIINY010000122.1:0-8440 GCA_022741625.1 Prevotella sp.
TTGCGGTCGCAGAAGTATTCTGCTCCCTTATATCCGTAGATAACAAATGGGTTATTCAGCTGTTCCATAACGTTTTATATCTATTCCATATTTTGTGTTACATGTTTTATGAAATGCAAAGATACTACTTTTTATGTAACTATCGCCACTTCTTTTCCTAATAATTTTTAAAACTTGCATTTTTCCGTGGTCCGCTTTCCAGGCTCAAAGTTGCCAAACTTGAAGTGGTGCTTGTCATTTACACCAAGAGAGAAGATGTGTTCGTCGAGTTGAGTGCCGTATTCTTAATCTCCGATCAGTCGGCTATCACCATGCAGAGTCTGAGCACATTTTCTTCGAAGTGCTCCTTGTCGATGGCATTGTTCTTGAGTAGGGAACGGTAGTTGTATACGGTTTGTGGCGAATAAGACAGGATGCCGGCTATCTTGGAACTTTCGGTGATGCCTAATCTTAACAGGGCGCACACACGGAGGATAGGGGGCATTTCTCCGTTCTCTTTCAGCTGGATGTGTGCCGATTCTGTAAGCTGCTTGTTCAGCTCGGTTATAAAAGTTGGGTACAGAGACAGGAATGCCTTGTCAAATTCCGTCAGAAACTCCTTGTTCTCTTTCTCTGTATTGGTTGAGGAAGAAAGGAGGCTCAGCAGCTCCTTACTCTGGTTGGCCTTGATCTTTCTTACTGCCAATGTTCGTAGCTTTTGGTTCCTCTCTATATTCTTATAGCTCAGGTCAATATATACCTTTACCAATCTCTCGCGTTTCTGATTGGTATTCTTTAATTCGGCGTTGATGAGATGCAATTGTTCATTTAGAATTTCCATTTTTGCCGACGTGGCTGTGATTTCATCTTTCTTTTGTTTCAGAAGCCTGTTCTTCTTGCGGATGAACAGACTGCTAATACCTACTCCAAGTAGGAGCAGGATAATGACCAACAGGGCGATGTTGAGCAATCTGTTAGTTGTTTTGATGTCATCTGTATAGGCATTGGTAATCATCTGCAATTTGGATGAAATCTCAATGCGGCGCAACCGGTTGTTGTATGCATAAGCATCTTCCAGGGATAGGTTGATGTATTCCTGGGCTTTGTTCAGACTTCTGGTCTTATGTTTGTAGATGAAGAGTGCGATGTTTTGCAGGGCTACGTTTTCTTTTATGGCAGAAGTGATGTCTGAGATGGCTGCAACCAGCAGGTAATGTTCCGTCAGTTTCTGGTTGTTGGCTTTCTGGTATACTTCGGATAGGGCAAAGGCGGTCATGGCATGGAGACGGCTGTCAGGCTTTTCCATACTCAGTGCTTTTTTGTAGTATTGGATGGTCTTGTTATTGTTGGAATGATAGCTGTAATAGTAAAACTCTCCCAGCAGGTAGTAATAGAATGCATCTTTCTTTGGCGACAGTTCTAATGTTTTCTTCAGGTATTCCACTTTCTGCTGGTCGTAAATCTTGCTGAATTCATTGTTTTCACAATAGGTTGACCAGTTGTTGTATAGTCCGTAAAGTGTATAATAGTATTGAAACTGATAGTCAAGCGGATCTTCTTCCTTGGGTTCTATCTTCTGCATGATGTTTTTTGCTTCAGCATAGAATCCACGTGTGATAAGCAGGCTGGTTTGGCTAAGTTGGAATCTTTTATGATATAAGATGTTGTTGCTCTTTTGGGCAAGAACAAGGCCTTTTTTTACGTAAGTCATCGCCGAATCATACTCGTAGGCTTTGTATCCATTGGCGAGTTGCTCGTAAAGCTTGAGCTTGTCCTCGTTGCTGGTTACATATTTGGCACCCTGCTTGATGTCGTTCAGACTTTTCTCTTTTACTTCTACATAATGCGCACGTTTTTCCAGGGCAGCATCCAGTTGCTTGTATAGCTGGTTGTTGTCTCCTTTTACGTATATCGGCTGTATCATCAGGGTGATGATTATAATGATAAGATGTCTCATATTTCATATGTTTTTAGATTCCGCTGCAAAAATAATAAAAAACATTGAGAATCTCGCATCTACTAGCCGCTTTTTTTGAGAATTCGCAAAATATTGATATTCAGAGCTGTGAGATTGGTTCTAGATACCGACAATCTACCAAAAGCCTACTATTCGCACCAACTTATTGATTTTTGCCGTACTTTTGCGGCAACAATCAATTTTAATCATAATAAACCTATTAAATTATGGATAAAACGAACTTATCAAAGAAAGCAGGTCTGCTGATGGCAGGATGCTTGATTACTTTAAATGCTTTTGGTCAGGCAACCATTAAAGGACAGGTGGTGGATGCCACTGGTGAACCCGTCATTGGTGCCAGCATTCTGGTGAAGGACACCAAGAATGGTGCGGTATCTGACTTGGATGGCGGTTACACACTTAATAATGTAAAGGATGGTGCTGTCCTGGTATTCTCTTATCTGGGATATCGCACTCAGGAGATTCCGGTAAAGGGAAATCATGTCATCAATGTGACGCTGAAGGAAAACGATGAGGTGCTCGACGAGGTGCTTGTCGTGGGTTATGCTGTGGGCAGCAAGCGCACGGTGTCGGGTGCTGTCGATCGCATCAAGAAGGAAGATATGAACAAGGGAGTAGTAACCAGTCCTGCCGAGGCCTTGAAGGGTAAGGTAGCTGGCGTTGTCATCTCTCAGGCAGGTGGCGATCCTACCAGTTCGCCAAGCATTCGAGTTCGTGGTACATCTTCTCTTTCAGGCGGCAACGATCCATTGGTTATTATAGATGGCGTCTTTGCTGATATGACAATGTTCAATTCCCTGGCTCCTGGTGACATAGAGAGCCTGACTATCCTGAAGGATGCTTCGGAGACAGCTCAGTATGGTTCACGTGGTGCTTCCGGTGTCATCGTTGTTACCACTGCCAAGGGTAAGCTGAGTTATTCCAACTTGAGCTACAATGGTCAGTTCGGTGTCAATACGGTCTATAAGAATTTGGATATGATGTCGGCTTCTGAATATCGTGAGACAGCCAAGTCTTTGGGACTGACCTATACCGATATGGGTGGCGATACCAATTTCCTCGAGGAGATTGAACGCAATGTGGGTCTCACCCAGAATCATAACATCTCTTTCTCTTCGGGTACAGATACTTCCAGTCTGCGTGCTTCTCTGGGATTCATTCTCCGTCAGGGTGCCTTGAAGAATTCTGATATGAAGAATTTCACGGTAAAATTGGATGGCACCCAGTATCTCTTCGATAAACATCTGAAGCTGGAACTTGGAATGTTTGGCTCTCAGCGCAATAGCAATATCCAGTATGATATGCACAAGATGTTCTATTCTGCTACAGCCTATAACCCTACTTATCCTAATGTAAGAAACGACAAGGGTGAATGGGATGAGGATCTGCTTGCCAATGAAGTCTGGAATCCACTAGGATTGCTCGATATTGATGACTTCTACAAGGATGCCTCTGTCAATGTTCATGGAAAGGCAACGGTCAACATCATCGACGGTCTCTCTGTAAGTGCCTTTGGTTCATACAATTATTGGAACCGTGACAATAAGTTCTATATTCCTAATAATATCCAGATCGGTAAGCTGAACGGTAACGGATGGGCTTATATTGCCAATACCAACCGCAAGGACTATATGGGCAACGTCATGGTGAATTTCTCCAAGGATTTCGGCAAGCATCACATTGATGCCTTGGCTCTGATGGAGGGACAGAAATATACCTATGACTGGAACTCACAGGAGGCACATGGATTTGATACCAACTACTTCAAGTTCAATAACATGAAGGCTGCTGCCAATGTGAGCTGGGGTAATCTGCAGTCTAACTACACCGAATATACCCTGAGCTCTTATATGGCTCGTGTCAACTATATGCTGGCTGACAAATACATCGCTACCGTCAATGTTCGTACCGATGGTTCTTCTAAGTTGGGTAATGGTCAGAAGTGGGGCTGGTTCCCTTCTGCTTCCTTGGCATGGGTAATCAGCAATGAGCCTTGGATGAAGAAAATCAAGCAGGTAGACAATTTCAAGATTCGTGCAGGATATGGTGTAACCGGTAATCAGGATGCCATTGATCCTTATACTTCTCTCGCCCTGATGGAGCCTAATGGTGTAACTACCGTCAATGGTACTACAAGTACAACTTTTGCAGTTACCTCCAACAGCAATCCTGATCTGAAGTGGGAGGTAAAGAAGACATTTGATGCCGGTTTCGACCTCTCTATGTTCAAGCAGCGTCTCAATGTAACCTTCGACTGGTACACTTCCGAGACTTCGGATATGCTTTATACCTATACGGTGCCTGTCCCCCCTTTCACCTACGAAAAACTGTTGGCTAATATGGGAACCATGACTAATATGGGATTCGAACTGGCTGTTCGTGGTGACATCATTAAGACAAAGGACTTCACCTTCAATTCCGGTGTGAATTTCTCTTATCAGAAAAATAAGCTGAAGAAGTTGAGTGGTACCTACAAGGGGCAGCCTATGACAACGAGCGAGCATATCTCGGTTGCCAAGGTATATGCTGCTGGTCTGAAACATAACAATGGCGTAACCTATCTCATTGAGGGACAGCCTGTAGGTGTATTCTATTTACCTCACTGTACTGGTATCGATGAGAATGGACAGTATATCATCGAAGACCTCGACCAGAATGGTACCATTGATACGGGTGACAGTGGTGACCGCAAGGTATGCGGACAGGCCATTCCTAAGTACTTCCTCGGTTGGGATATGAGCTTCAAGTACAAGAACTGGGATCTGAGCATGCAGTTTAATGGTGCGTTCGGTCATAAGATTTACAATGCTACATCCATGACCTTGAACAATATGAGTAATTTCCCAACCTATAATATCCTGAGCGGTGCACAGCATCTCAATAATGGCAAGGGAATCCATGATGTTCAGATTTCTGATTACTGGTTGGAAAAAGGTGACTATATGAACTTCGAGTACGCTTCTCTAGGCTACACCTTCACCAAGGATATGCTCAAGTGGAAGTTCATCAACAACATTCACCTGTCATTGTCAGTCAACAATATCTGTACCCTCACTGGTTACAAGGGCTTGACTCCAATGATCAACTCAGCAACCATCAGTGGTGACAATCTGGGTATCGACGACAAGAACATCTATCCTCTGAGCCGTACTTATACTTTGTCACTCTCTGTGAATTTCTAAATGTTTTCACATAGAATAGATTTCAAGTTCTAATTAAGAATTACATTATTAATATATAAAGGATTACAGTTATGAAACAATATATTATAGGTTCGATGCTTCTTTCATCGATATTACTGGCTAGTTGCTCACTGGATGAGACTCCACGAAGCAAGTTTTCTGAGGAGGAGGCTTTCAGTACCCCTAAGCTGGTATATGTAAACACAGTGGCTAACGTATATTCTTCCATAGGAAATGGATTGTATGGAAGCGATGGTGGCTCGGTACACACCTTCCAGGAGTTCTCTTCAGATGCCAGTATGATTCCTGGTCGTCAGGGTGACTGGGTAGATGGTGGAGCCTGGCAGAATATCTTCCTCCACAACTTTGAGTCGTCTGTAAGCAAGTATAACGATGTGTGGAACAACCTGTATCGTGTCATCGGTCTTGCCAATTCTTCTATCGACCGACTCAACAAGTACCTGGGTGAACATCCGGAATATGCTGAATATGTATATGAATTGAGAGCCCTTCGTGCTGTCTATTATTACTATGTGATGGATCTCTTCGGACAGGTGCCATTGGTTGTTTCTTCTGCGGTGAGTGCCAATGATGTGGAGCAGTCCAACCGCTCTGATGTCTTCAAGTTTGTCACTTCAGAATTGGCAGAATGTATTCCTCATCTTTCAGACAGTAAGAGCCAGAACGAGGGTGAATATTATGGCCGTATCACCAAGGCTGTGGCATATATGTGTATGGCGAAGTGTGCCATCAATGCACCGGTCTATACCATCGATGATACCACTCCAACCAGCTACAGTGCCTTTGTCGGTACAGATAAGAGCGGTAAGGCTACTGCCAGCGAGGAGCAGGGAAAGACTGTTTCGGAAATGGGCAAAAATATAAACATCACTTTGGATGGCAAGACTCGCAATGCGTGGGAAACAGCAGTCTATTGTGCTGACCAGATTGCCAGCTTGGGTTACCGCCTGCAGCCTAGCTATGCCGACAACTTCATTGTGGCCAACCAGAATTCCGTTGAAAATATCTGGACCCGTCCGAATGACTGCGTTAATTATAAGATAGAGGATTACAACATCGTCCGCACTCTGCATTACAACCATGGTGGAGCCATCGGTTACGAGGGTTGGAATGGAGCTTGCTCTTCCAAGCAGCAGATGCTGGTGTATGATTATGGAACGGATAACCCTGATCCTCGACTGAAACTCAACTTCTATACTGACAAGGATTATATGGAAGAGACGGGCAAGGCTGTAGAGGATGGTGCTACAGGCAAGGATCTTGAGTATATGCCAATGGCTGTAAAGGTGGATTTCTCTGCTGCCGATGATCCCCATGCCATGAAGTGTGCCGGTGCTAGAATGAAGAAATATGAGTTTGACAAGTCTGCTACCCAGCAGTATAGCTTCAACAACGACCTGGTAATCTGGCGTTATGCCGATGTCTTGCTCCTGAAGGCTGAGGCTGAGTATCGTATGGGTAACAAGGCTGAGGCGCTCACGATTGTGAATGAGGTTCGTGCCCGTGTTGCAGCTACCCCTCGTACAGAGCTTACGCTCAATGATATCCTGAATGAACGTATGCTGGAATTGGCTTGGGAGGGAGTACGACGCCAAGACCAGATCAGATTCTGTACTTTTACAGAGCCTACTGCTGACCGCTTCAAGGGTGTGACCCACAATGCTTCTGCAGGTGATTACAATGATGATACCCAGGGCTATACCATGGTTTATCCAATCCCTTATGCCGTGCTCAATTTGAACAAGAAACTCAACCAAAATCCTGGCTATACCAAGTAAGGGTTAGCTCCAATGAGAATCTTTCCTCATTGGAGCATATCCAGGGAGAATGGTAACTTTATATTGAATATTACAAATTAAAAAAGGAAATAACATGAAAAAACTCTTTTTGCTCGCAAGCCTTCTGTTGGCTTTTGGCATCTCGGCAGATGCTGGAGACATCACTTCTCCTAACGGACAAATCAAGGTGAACTTCACCTTGGATGGCACTGTGCCTACCTATAGTGTGACCTATCAGGGCAAGACTATTATCAAGCCTAGCCGTCTGGGTTATCAGCTCGCCAAGGGTGGTAAGGATGGCAAGGACCTGCTTGCCGATTTTAGCGTCATCGATGAGAAAACTTCCACTTTCGATGAGACTTGGACTCCTGTTTGGGGAGAGAACAAGTCTATCCGCAATCATTATAATGATATGCTGGTAGAGTTGAAGCAGAATTCCACCGACAGTTATATGAACGTCCGTTTCCGTGTCTATGATGATGGAGTAGGATTACGCTATGAGTTTCCTCAGAAAGGCAGTCTCAACTACTTTACCATCAAGGAAGAACGTACTGAATTTGCCATGACGGGCGATCATACCGCCTGGTGGATTCCTGGTGATTACGATACCCAGGAATATGAATACACCAAGACCCGCCTGTCGGGCATCCGTCCAGCCTTGCATGCTGCTGTCAGCAGCAATCTCTCACAGACAGTCTTTTCTGATACCGGTGTACAGACCTCGCTCCAGTTGAAGACTGATGATGGTATCTACATCAATCTGCATGAGGCTGCTCTGGTGGATTATCCAGCCATGCACCTGAATCTGGATGACAAGACCATGACCTTTACCTCTTGGCTTACCCCTGATGCCCAGGGAATGAAGGGATACATGCAGACTCCGTTCAAGAGCCCTTGGCGTACTATGATCATTACAGATGATGCCCGCAAGGTTCTGTCTTCCAACTTGATTCTCAACCTCAATGAGCCTTGCAAGATCAAGGATACCTCTTGGATTCACCCAGTGAAGTACGTGGGTGTATGGTGGGAGATGATTTCCGGTAAGGGAGAGTGGGCCTATACCCATGATTATCCTACCGTGAAGTTGGATGGAACCGACTATGTACATGCCAAGCCATCTGGCAAGCATTCTGCCAACAATGCCAATGTGCGCCGTTACATCGACTTTGCTGCAGCCCATGGTTTCGATGCTGTCCTTGTAGAAGGATGGAACATCGGTTGGGAAGACTGGAGTGGCTATATGAAGGAAAAAGTATTCGATTTCCTGACTCCCTATCCTGATTTCGACATCAAGGCACTCAATGAGTATGCACATTCCAAGGGAGTGAAGCTCATCATGCATCATGAGACCTCTTCTTCTGTGATGAACTATGAGAAGTATATGGACAGAGCTTATCAGTTGATGAAAGATTATGGCTACGATGCAGTGAAGAGCGGTTATGTGGGCAACATCATTCCCCGTGGCGAGCATCACTACAGTCAGTTGGAAATCAATCACTATC
>JAIINY010000123.1:0-8439 GCA_022741625.1 Prevotella sp.
AGGCTAAAAGCACTACCTTTGAATGCTGTTAAATATGGTAATGTTCAAAGTCACAATTTGTGATTTTGGAAAAATGAATATAAATATGACAGATAAAATGAAGAAAAGTATTTTTATATTGGGAGCTGTTGTGCTTATGACATCATGCTCTACAAAAAATCAGACTGAATACACAAAATACATTAGGGCAATAACCAAGGATGTACCATTTCCTGTGAATGGTTTACGCACCGTTGATGATAATATGTATGCATTTGAAGGAGTGAACAGCTGTGAGGTTCCTGATTATGAGATTAGCAAGGATGGAGTGTTGACTATAACCAGGACAACTTTGTGGAAGCTACCTAAGAATGATGTTGAAAACATTTGGCGAAATCTATATTTTAATAAAAGACAACACCGACTTGTTTGTGTTGACAGAATAAATAAGGCTGGTAAGACAATACTGGGAATAATGTATGTCATGCAGACAGAATCTAAGAAATGGCCAAAGAGAGGTGTTTATCATTGGGATGTAACTGATATGCATAATATGCAGTCTGTAGCTATATCTTTGGAGGATTTCAAGAACAAGAGCATCAGAGTGATGCAGACTGGTACTTTACCTGATGTGGAGGAAAGTCGGAAATACAATAGTTTAATATCAAAAGCTGATTCATCCTATATGCAACAGAATTATCAAGAAGCTGAACGATACTTCACCCATGCATTTGAATTTAAGAACTACGTTCGCGGCCAGCATCTCTATAATGCTGCATGTGTGGCATCACTGGCAGGTCATAAAGATGCCGCGTTCTGGTTTCTTGAGGAGAGAATGAAAGCTGAACCAGAATGGTATAGTCTGAACATAGAAACAGACAAAGATCTGCTCCCTATTCATGATGATGTGCGATGGAATGAAATCATGAATGCGATGCATGAGCGTCAAACAAGGAAAGAAGCCAACTACGATATTCCTCTCCGCAATCAACTGCTCGAAATAGCAAAGGATGACCAAGCCATTCGACAGGAATGGAGGATGACATCAAGACAGCAGCCACAAGACAAGGCAAAGATAGATTCCATTTTTTTCGTAATGGCTACGATTGACAGCGTCAACCAACAGAAGATTTTTAAAATCCTTGATTCACGAGGATTTGTCGGTAAGGACAAGGTTGGTGATGCATGTAGTGCTTTTTGGCTTGTTGTTCAGCATTCATCTGCCGAGATGCAAAGGAAATATCTGCCATTGTTCCAAAAGGCTGCAGAGAGAGGCGATATTCCTCGTGAGAATGTGGCGATGATGGAAGACCGTATCTGCCTTTTCGAAGGTCGTCCACAGCGATATGGCACCCAGTTGGAAGAAGACAAGGACGGCAAATGGCACCTCTACAAGCTGGAGGATCCTGAGAAAGTTGACGAATACAGGAAGTCTGTAGGTATGGGAACGTTATCAGACTATCTCAAAATGATGGGAATCAAATTATGATAGATAGAGACTTGGCAGAACTTTACGGAGTGGAAACCAGGGTGTTAAATCAAGCTGTAAAACGTAATATAGAACGTTTCCCTGAGCGTTTCCGTTTTCAACTGACTAAGGAAGAAATGAATGAACTGGTCGCAAATTGCGACCGGTTCAATAGTTTGAAGCACTCAACAGTTCGCTCATATGCTTTTACTGAACAGGGAGTAGCAATGCTCTCTACCGTTCTCAGAAGTGAAACCGTAATTCGTGTAAGCATACGTATACACCAGATGAATTGGTGGAAAGAATCAATAGAGAGTAATCAATACGCTTGAATTATATAGTATTAAAGCGCATCGCCAGTAAACGTCCTTTGTTATTTGATCCAAAATAGAACACTTAAAAAACGGAGGTTGAATGAATAGATATTTCGACTCTTACGGTTCAGACCCACGCGGCAACCAGTATGCTGGTAGCGAGACTGATGGATTTTCTGTTGACTATAAGCAAAAATATGTCCAGCAATTGCAGGTTATCAAGGATAATTATGCAACCTTTAGATAAGGTAAGCTGCATCTCGGCAATAAAAATGAATGAATTCATTTTGTATTGCTCTCGATTTGCATTACCTTTGCAGTGCCGTACAATGGCGAGGACAACAACGACTATGTGGACGGCAAGGTCTTCTGCTGCAATGACGGCAGCTTGGAGGCAGCGCAGGCACGAGCTTTGGTGAGAACTGCAAAGAATAACTTCCAAGAGGGCGACGCATACGAGAAGATGCAGTTCTTCTACCCCCCTGACCATTTGGGTAGCAGTAGTTACATCACCAACCTTGATGGCGAGGTGGTGCAGCATATTGAGTATGTACCATTGTATGAAACCCTGTTATAGACACCTCAAATTGGGCGGTTTCACAATTGGTGAATACCGCCCAATATAAAAAATGTCTTAACAAACAAGTTTAACAAGAATGGTCAAGATTTGGCTATTCACAATAGATTTTTGAGAATGAAATATATAATAGAAATTTTCATGTGTTTATTTTTGATTTGTTCATGTGACAATCATGATGTAGAATTCAATGAAAAGGAACAGACTTTTTATATTTACAATCTGTTGCATTTTTCTATTGAGCCATTAGATAGCTTTAGCAAATCTTATACATATGACTTCTTTTTGCGGACAAAGGGAACATGTAGAGAGGTGGATACTATTTGTTTAAAAAAAAGAATATCAAAGAAATTTAAAGCGATAGAATCGTCTTCTTATAAGCAAGAATTTCGGTATAATCCTTCCTATATAAGGCTATTACCAAACACTCAATATGTAATAAGACATAACGGGATGGGAGCTAAAGTAAATATAATAAAGTATTTTTATACAGATTCTTCTGGAAATTTACATTATAAGTGTGATGAAAAGTCTAGTAGGAAATTACAAGAGCCTTAATTATAAAGATTTTTGCTATAAAAAGAATATATAATTAGTTAGGAGAAAATAGCAATAAAATCCGTGAGTGAGACACAACAACCCACGGGTTTTATTTTTATTATTTTTTCTTCAGTACACCGGTCTTTGCGCTTCCTGGCTCATTCCCAAATGAATCTATTAGATAATGCAACTATCATTCTTTACCTTGTAAAATATATTATAACCACTTGACAAATGTTCTAACATCAGAATACTGCCGTCAAGCAATTTGAAGATTCCGTTCAACACTTCACAGCTATCCGAATCGTTTGCAGATTTCTGCTTCAAACGATAGGTGCCATCAGCATTTAGCGTGAGTGTTGTCTTAATATCAGGCGGTAATACACCATAATATAATATGTTCCAGTAATGGAATCCAAGCTGGCTCTTTTTCCCAAAACTGCCGTATATTCTTCAAGCTTATCGGCACACCTGCCTCCAGCGTAATGAAGCTGGCGAACGAGTGTCGTCACGAAAGGTAAGAATAGGTAAGTCCGTTCTCTTTTCCACAAGCACATCGAAAGCCTTTTGGATGGAAAGCAACAACTGCTCGATGTCCTTGTTGGTCTCCACGGTTTCCTTGCTCTTGTTCTCCTTTGGCTGCTTTAGAACTTTATGTTAATAAAACTACAATCACCGCAATAAAACTATTAATTTTACGTTCTTTTCAAAAAAAAAAAGGTTGTGCAATAGTGGCTTATAGGCTAAAAGCACTACCTTTGCATACAATAATAAATAACAACACGTTTAAGGTCACAATTTGCGACCTTAAAAATAAAGATAGAAATATGGCAGATAATATAGAACATCAAGATAAAGGCGAACTGGTCACAAATCGTGACCAGTTGGTTGTCGTAGATAATATAGAGTCTCTAATAAAAGTAATTAGAGGACAGCAAGTTATGCTTGACAAAAACTTGGCTACGCTATATGGTGTAGAGACAAGAACTTTGAACCAAGCAGTCAAACGTAACATTCAGAGGTTCCCTTCTGATTTTAGGTTTCAGTTAACAATGGAGGAATGTTCAAAATCACAGATTGTGACTTTGAACGCAGGACGAGGACAAAATATAAAGAAGTTACCTTATGCCTTTACAGAACAAGGTGTGGCTATGCTTAGTAGTGTTCTTCGTTCACAAACAGCCATTGAAGTCAACATTCAAATAATGCGAGCCTTTGTTTCCATGCGTCATTTTATGGTGAACAACGCTTCTGTGTTCAGTCGCTTGGAAACTATTGAGTACCATCAACTGGAAATGCAGCAACATCAGCAAGAAACAGACAAACGCATAGACGAGGTATTTCGCAGATTGGATGAGGGCAATGCAAAGCCGAAGCAGGGTGTGTTCTACAATGGTCAAATTTATGATGCCTATACTTTCGTGTCCGACTTGATTAAGAGTGCAAAGAAACGTATTGTCCTTATCGACAACTATGTTGACGAGACCGTACTGACATTGCTCGATAAAAGAGATAATAACGTGTCTGCAATCATCTACACTCAGCAGATAAGTCGTCAGTTCCAACTCGACATGGACCGTCATAATGCTCAATATGCACCGATTGAGGTTGAAACATTCCGTTTGTCACATGACCGCTTCCTTTGTATAGACGATGATGTGTATCATATAGGAGCATCCATTAAGGACTTGGGCAAGAAGTGGTTTGGTTTCTCTAAGATGGAGATACTTACACCAGATGAATTGGTGGAAAGAATCAACAGAGAGTAAGACGCCTCTATATGTAAAGCAAAAAATATGATATGAGAAACTTGTGGATATTTCATAAGAACAAAAACTTAAAATAATGATTATGACAATTAGAAGAATAAGTATAACATTTGTGGCATTATTATTTGCTACAATTTCATTTGGACAAGTAAAAAGCATTGACGAGAGAATAGGCGAGGCTATGAATGGCAGTAATTGGGCCGAACTTAGATCTTTGTATATGTCTGATGGTAAAAACTTGCAGACACCATTTCTAAAACCGCTCTCCAAATTCTTTATAAGTCAATTCTATAATGAACCGGACAGCGCTATCAAATATGGCAAAGAAATTTTGGAGAAGTATCAAGATGAACTAAATTCATCTGTACCTTCAATAATGTATTTCATGTCAGAAGATTATGCAATATTGGGACACTACGATAAGGCTTCCGCATTATTACACAGTCTGAACGAGGCATACCGCAAGGGTGGACAAACTGCAAATCCTGTATTTGAAGCCTATGAGGACATTTATTCTAAGCTTTCGAAATGCGGCACGTTTTCTGTGGAGAGGCCAAACAACAACGTGAGTGTGCCCTTGTTAACACATACAGGTAACCGCAAAAATCCAGAAATGATGTCTGTTATGGCTAATATCAATGGAAAAGAAGTGAAATGCAATTACGATTCAGGGGCAGGTATAAATATAATGACTACTAAGTTTGCCGAGAATATAAAGGCAACTGTCATACAGACCAAGAACATTCAGATGTTGGGTATGTCTTATGTTGATAGCAAAGGCTTAGTAGTGGTGGACTCACTAAAACTTGGTGATTTAGTTTATCGAAATGTCCCATTTTTTGTTGTCGATATGAGAACTGACAATCCGTTAGCAAACAAAAAGTTGGAGGAACTTGGATACGAATGCGTTATAGGCAACCAGACAATGATGCCATTGGGTGAGATCTGTTTCGATTTTGACAGAATGCAGCTTGTAATCCCTGCCTCGTACACACCAAAGCCTGCATATGCTCCCAATTTCTATCGTTCACCTCAGCACCTTCTCCACTTGTCATTAACAGATGGTCGTTCAGGGAGAAAGATTGATGCAATAGTTGACACTGGCGCATCGGGAACCATCCTGACAAATCGCTATTATAAAAAGAACGAAAACTGTTTTACTGGTAGAACGGCAACTGATTCATTACGCATGGCAGGTGTCGGTGGTGTCAATGTTGTAAAAACGATACCTGTGTCATGGACATTTACCCTTGCTGGCGAACAATATACCGAGACAAACATTCCAGTAGTAACATCTTCAGAACAGAATGAGGAATATGATTGCAGAATCGGTTTACCAACGTTAATGGCGCACAGGAAATTTATTATCAACTTCAAGAATATGTGGATGAGATTTGAGGATTAGCAGAAATATTAAACAATAGATCTGACTATAGGTCCTTACAAATTCATAATAAAATCCGTTTACTTTATTAGTGAATGAATCTCAAAATGGAAGAACATTTAAGTATGAAAACAATAAAAAATCAATAGATGAAAGCATTGTCAGTCATCATAATGAGTTTGTGCCTACACGTAACTTATGCACAAAAACCAGATACAACTAAAACTTTTATCCAAGGCAAAGAACTTGGTGAAGTTGTTGTAAAGTCATCTTATCTTACAAGAGAAGGTGATCATATACTTGCTATTCCTACAAAAGAGCAACGTAAACATGCTGTAACTGGTTATGATCTGTTGAGCAATCTCATGATTCCGGGAGTGTCTGTTGAGCGTTCGACTGGAAGTGTGACAACTCCCAATGGGGCTGCGACTCTCTATATAGATGGGCGTGAAGTTGATTTTCGAGAGGTACAGTCTTCAAGACCAAAGGACGTTTCTCGAGTGGAATATTTTGATGTGCCGACTGGTAAATATGCAAAAGATGCATATGCTATAAACATAATAATGAAACCACTCAACAATGGTGGCTACACGCAACTTGATGCGTCTCAGAATGTAGGCTATCTCTATGGTGATTACAATCTTATTTCGAAATTTGTTACAGGAACCAAAAGTTTTAACCTTTGGGCTGGATATTCTTTGGAAAATCCAAAATCGTCTATGGACGAGAATGAGACTTTTATTTTCCCTGATTATCAACTGAATAGACTGCAGCATTACAATAATGCTGACAATAGGCAAACGGAAGAATATGTACAGGCTTCAATCAGCAACCGAGGAAGAAAATATATTTGGATGCTTAGAGGTGGTATGGCATGGAATGCCTCAAAAAACGGTGTCAATAATGGAATGACGGAGTATTGGAAAACTGCTGCTGCAATCAAGAACGGTAGCATTTTGGACATTAACACTAGAAACAAATCTTATCGTCCAAGTGTCTATTTTTACGGATTGCACACATTTTCTAACACAAAATCGTTGGATTATGTTTTTGATGGATATTATTCTCGAAACGATTATGACCGTCTCTATAACGATGATAATGTGTCTTTTCGTTCACTTGTCAAGGAAGATTATTATTACATCAAAGCAAATGCAAACTATTCTATGGCGTTCAGTCATAGAAATAGATTGGCTTTCAGTTTATACGAGTTCATGAGAATTAGTGATTCCGAATACATTGGGACTTCTGCATATAATCAAAATTTGCATTCGTCCGAAACCATCCTTTTTGCAGACTATTCCCAACGTTTAGGGAGTTTTTTCTTTGATATTAATCCAGGACTGTCATTTCTAACATATCGTTTGGAGGGGATGAGGTCAATCAATCATCTTACACCGAGACTTCAGGCAAGAGCTACATATAGGATAGATAAAGTACAGCAACTTCAATTTATGTTCGCTTTGGGAAACACCTATCCGAGAATAAATACGATTAACAATGTAGAACAGCAGATAGATCCTATCATCATTCTCAAAGGTAATTCTAACATGGATAATTCAATTCTTTTGAATCCGCGATTAAGCCACACATTGAATTTTAACAAATTCGCTTTGCAAACGGGAGTGTCATACTTTTACCAGAATCATTCGATTATTTCGGATTACTATATTCGAGACGGGCATCTTATTAGCACTTTTAGAGATGACTGTATCTATCATCGTCCCAGTGCAGATATGTCTATAACCTATAAACCTTCTGGTACACTTAATATGAAGTTATCCGGTCAATGGGTTGAACATTTAGTTCGAGGAGGAGCAGAGCATCGTAATTTGTCTGCATTCTCTGGGACTGCTATGATAAATTACTATGTTCGGGATTTTTCTTTTAGTGCATCCATAGCGTCACCGGCAAGAGATTTGATAGACAGCCAGATTAACAGAAAGACATTTTGGCGGTATCAACTATCGGCAATGTGGAATCATGGGAATTGGGCTATCGAAGCTAATGCAAACAATTTATTCATGATGAAGAATAACATTGTAGATGAATTATCTGCATCATATTATTCTTTCAAACAAATAGATCAAAGTCGTAGTTATAATCAGTATGCAAATCTGAAAATTGTTTATAGTTTTGACTATGGCAAGAAGACATCAAAGTCACCAGATTACAAACATCAAAATAGTGAAAGTGCAATCTTAAAATAAGAAGGCAAAGACATAATCAAATCATTGGTAACATGTTCATGCGAAATGCAAATTAAAAATTGCATTCAAACAGTCAATTATAATTATATTTTCACACATATATAAATATTAGAAATTACGAATTATGAAAAAAATACCATCTATAATGATTGTAGTTTGGGGAATAGCGGTATTATGTACACTATTCTTGAGTTCATG
>JAIINY010000124.1:0-8372 GCA_022741625.1 Prevotella sp.
TGACATTTCTACCGCCTCTGTCAATCCAACTTGCAGGCCGGCATTATCATATCCTTCCTGCAAGGGCAGAGGCGCGTAATGTTCAAGGGCATCAACTACTTCTCTTATTTTCACGCTCCTAATATGTCTTATTTTATAATTTAGGCTGCAAAGTTACGCATTTCTCACGAAATTAGCAAGCGTTTCACTAAAAATTTTCAAAAAATTATGTAAGTTGCCGATTTTTTAGTATATTTGCACGCATAAAACATTAAAAATACAAAAGCTTATGCATCACTCAATATTACCTTGCGATTTCGCACTTCCCGCAGAATGGGAACCACAGAGCGCCATCATGCTCACGTGGCCACACGGCGGAACGGACTGGAAGCCGTATCTGAGACAGATAACCAACACGTATCTGCAGCTCGCAGACATCATCACCCGCTACGAAGACCTGCTGGTGGTGACACCCATCCTGGAAAGCACCCAGAGAATGCTCGCCGAAAAGCTGTCGGAGGGACAGATGAACCGCGTTCACCTCTACGAGATGGATACCAACGATACCTGGGCGCGCGACCACGGACCTATCAGCATGGTTTCGCGCGGCAGACACAATTCGCACGTCATCCCTATCCATCTGCTCGACTTCAAGTTCAACGGATGGGGCGAGAAATTCGACTGGAAAAAGGACAATGCCATCAATCTGCAGCTCTACTATCAGGGAGCCTTCAATGCGGCGCTGGAGAACCACCAGGGCTTCGTGCTCGAAGGCGGAAGCATAGAGAGCGACGGCAAGGGTACGCTCTTCACCACATCGCAGTGCCTGCTGGCGCCTCACCGCAACCAGCCTTTAACACGCGAGAACATCGACAGCCTGCTCAGGAATTTCTTCCATGTAAGAAACGTGGTATGGCTCGACCACGGTAATCTGGTGGGTGATGATACCGACGGACATATCGACACCATCGTGAGAGTGGCTCCGCACGACACCTTATTATATGTAGGGTGTGATGATACGGAAGATGAGCAGTATGAGGATTTTCAGGCGCTGGAGAAGCAGCTGCAGAAGCTCTTCACCTACGAGGGATACCCTTACCGACTGCTGAAGCTCCCGATGCCGGATGCCATCTATGACGAGGGCGACAGACTGACTACAGACAGGAACAGCAAGGGAGACAGACTGCCTGCCACCTATGCCAACTTCCTGATTCTGAACGGTGCCGTGATTTATCCTACGTACAACCAGCCTGAGAAGGACGAGGAGGCGAAGCGACAGATTCAGCTTGCCTTCCCAGACAGAGACGTGATAGGAGTAGATTCGCTCACCATCATCCGCCAGCACGGAAGCATCCACTGCCTCACCATGCAGCTGCCTGAGGGGGCTATCAAATAAAGCATTAGAAAAAACACAGACATAAATGAAACTCGGATTATTACAACTTCACATTACGGCGGACATCGCCGATAACAAGACCCGACTCGCTGAGGGCATCATCGACCTGGCGAAGCGTGGCGCAGAACTCATTGTTTTGCAGGAACTTCACAACACGCTCTACTTCTGCCAGGTAGAAGATGTAGAGAATTTCGACCTTGCCGAACCGATACCCGGTCCATCTACCGAATTCTACGGCAGGCTTGCCAAGGATCTGGGCGTGGTGATCGTTACTTCGCTCTTCGAGCGCCGTGCTCCGGGGCTGTATCACAATACGGCAGTGGTGATAGAGAAGGACGGAAGCATAGCCGGAAAGTATCGCAAGATGCATATTCCGGATGATCCTGCCTACTACGAGAAGTTCTACTTCACCCCTGGCGACCTCGGATTCAAGCCGATACAGACTTCCGTAGGCAAGCTCGGCGTACTGGTGTGCTGGGACCAGTGGTATCCGGAAGCAGCCCGCCTGATGGCGCTGCAGGGCGCAGACATCCTGCTCTACCCTACTGCCATCGGCTATGCCACCTACGATACCGAGGAGGAGCAGCAGCGCCAGCGTGAGGCGTGGACTACAGTGATGAGAGGTCATGCCGTAGCAAACGGTTTGCCTGTAGTGGCTGTAAACCGAGTGGGATTCGAAGCTGACCCAAGCGGTCAGACCGGCGGAATCCAGTTCTGGGGCAGCAGTTTCGTGGCAGGTCCTCAGGGCGAGCTTCACTATCGTGCGAGCGATGATGAGGAAGAGAGCCTGGTGGTGGATATCGACCTGAAGCACAGCGAGGATGTACGCCGCTGGTGGCCATTCCTGCGCGACCGCCGCATCGAGAACTATGGCGATATCACAAGAAGATTCATAGATTAAGGTAAAGGTAAAAGAGATTAGATTTTCGGGATAATGAAGAATTTGGAAGTGATGGTGGTTCTGTTCATCATCGTGATTTTAGGTTACGTCGCCTGCAAGCTTGGCTATATGGGCGACAAGTTTGACAAGAAGCTGTCCAGCATCGTGGTAGATATCACCTGCCCGCTGCTGGTGCTCTCGTCTGTGATGGGAGATGAACTGCCCGACCGCACGCTCATTCTCCCGCTTCTGGGTGTAGGCTTCCTTACGTACATCCTGCTGCTGGTGTTCGGATTCGGGGTGCCCCGGCTCATCAGCAAGAACCATGACGACCAGGGAATGATCGGTTTCGCCCTGATGTTTGCCAACGTGGGATTCATCGGATATCCTATCGTTTCGAGCATCTTCGGCCCTCAGGCTATCTTCTACGCTGCCCTGCTCAACATGCCGAACACGTTTTTCATCTTCACAGCTGGCGTGATGCTCATCAAGGGCGAATACAGCGTGAAGCAGTTTAACCCGAAGGTATTGCTGAGTCCGGCTCTGATTGCGGCTGCCGTGGCAGCCCTGCTGGTGGCACTGGGGGTTCATACGCCTGATGTCATCGCCCGTCCGGTAACGATGGTGGGCAACGTAACGGTTCCTGCCGCCCTGATGATTATCGGAAGCAGCATGGCCAAGCTGCCCCTCAAGGAGATTATCGGCAGCCCGAAGGTTTACGTATCCTCGCTGCTCCGCCTGGTAGTGGTTCCGCTGAGCCTCTACTTCTTCTTCAAGGTATGCGGCGTGAGCGACGTGGTGAATAATATCAACACCGTGGTGATTGCGATGCCTGTAGCCAGCTTCGGCACCATGTTCTGCCTGAAATACGGCAGGAACCCGGCGCTCATCACAGAGTTGACATTCATCACTACACTGGGCAGCATCCTCACCATCCCGCTTATCACCCTGCTTTTCGGGTAGGGACAGGCGATGGGACAAAACCTAAATGCTACAACTTAACATTAAAAAGAAAGTATGAGAAAAAATAAAATGATAAAAACCAGCCGCCTCCTGCTGCTCGCTATGGCTCTCGAAGGCTTTACTAATCCTGCACTGGCGGCACCGATAGAACACATCGGCGACCGCTACATCATGCACGTATCTGAGATGGAGCTCACGGGCGAGGAATCGCTTCTCGATGTGCTGATGATGTGCCCAGAAGTCCTTACGATAGACGGTAAAACCATCATCGGCGGTGATCCCTTCGCCAATCTCTACGGCAAGTTTGTCATCCGCATCGACAACCAGGAATATGGTCTCGACTACGCTACCCTGCTCCATCATTTCAAGGCAAGGGAGATAGAGAGCATCAAGGTTTGCCAGAACTCTGAGGTGATGAAGGGATGCAGCAGCCTGAAAAAGGTGATTGACATCACCCTGCGCAAGGGTAAGAACGGAGTGAGCGGAAGAGTAGGTCTCTTCGGCGACACCTATGGCGGAGGAAAGGGCATCGTGAGCGTATTGAGCCAGCAGGACAAGCTGCGCATCCTGAGCCATGTAGAGGGCAACATGCAGCGCACATCCAACAGCAATCTGGGCGATAATCCAGACGAAGGCTCAAGCCTCATCAATCACTATTCGCACGAGGGAGCCAAGATGAACATCCTCTGGACTCCTACCGAAAAGGACATGCTGGAAGTGGATGCGATGCAGACCTACACCCGAAACCATATTACCGGTACGCCAGCCGACTATGTGCGCGCCTACCATCTCCAGGCAGACTATACCCGCCTGCTGGGCGAGAAGGGAGCGAGCATCCTCTTTACCCTGGGTGCCGAGAACATCAGCGACAACGGCGGAAATGCGGCAGATGCCAGTGCGGCACCTTATCGCAACCATGCTACCTATCCGTTTATGGTGGTGGAATATGCCACTCCGGTGATTTCAGAGAATCTCTGGCTTACAGCCGGTTTCGAGGGCGGACTGTCTATCGAGAAGAACTGTGTGGCTGATTACACCAACCACTCCAACTATCAGGACCTGTATGCGCAGCTGGATTATACCATCGGCAAATGGGGCTTCATGGTGGGCGACCGATTCCGCACCATCAATTTCCGTCCGAAGCAGATTGCTACAGAAAAGAACTGGAAGCATAGTACCCACAACCATAGCTACACGGTGAGCGTATATCACAACTTTGCACCGGGTCATACCCTGCAGGGCACATTCTGCCGCCGAATCTTCAATGCCGATTTTGGCGATTTCGTTACTGCAGGCGATATGGAGGGGGCTTGGCGTCCATACTACACCAAGGACATCAGCGAGCGCCTCGCCTACGTGGCTGAGCTGAAGCACACCTACAGCAAGCCGAATCTCGTGGTAAGCAGCTCTATCAAGAATATCCATCAGGATCTTCCGGGTGTAGATCGCGACAACACACTGGGCATCGGAACTACTGCCTTCTGGCATAAGGGAATGCTGAGGATTACCGCCGGAGTGAATTACTTCTGGGAAAAGGCTGAGATTTTCGGAGGAGAAGAAGGAAAGAATGGAGTGAATGCCGTAGAGACAGGATTGTCGGGAGATGTAGGAAATGCGGCAGAAACAGGAGATGCATCGCAGAACAAGAACTGTAAATACAGCAATTTTGCGATATTCAAGCTGGCGCCGCAGCTTTCATTGCCTGCTGGCTGGCGCCTGACATCCAATATGATCTGGTGCACCCGTCGCCACACGCTTACACCAGCCTATACGCCAGCCAATCTCTATGCCGAGGTGGCCGTATATAAGAACATAGGCAAGCATCTTACCCTGGAAGGCAGGTTCCACGATATTGCCGGTCAGCATTTCGGCAACCGTGCTGCCACCATGGGTTTCACCTATTACTTCTAGTTCTTCCGGAAACAATTCGGAAAACATCAAGAAAAAACAATCATAAAAATGATAATCCCGATTCTCCAAGAAGAAGGAGGGTCGGGATTCTCATTTATATAATATCTATGAACTTATAATCGTATGTTGATTCCTGAAAACATTTTATGTTGACAATCTCTCTTTCAAACTAACTATATCTTATGTTGATATCTCTCTTTACTATATCTTATGCTGATAACTCTCTTGATAGAGAATCTCTCTGATATCAATTAAAATATGTTGATATGACCAGGATTCCAACTTAACAATCTTTTTATCTTTAGATGAGCGGCATTCCTGCCTTCTCACATTCTGTTCTCATATCTTCCGGCCAGATACTAGCCTGAATCTCGCCGATGTGCGCCTTGTGGAGCAGCACCATACAGAGACGGCTCTGACCGATACCACCACCGATACTCAATGGCAACTTGTCGTTCAAGAGCTGCTGGTGGAAATAGAGTTTCTCTCTATCTTCCTTGCCTTCCAGCTTCAACTGGCGAAGCAGGCTCTCCTTGTCAACACGGATACCCATAGAGCTCAGCTCGAAGCTTCTGCCCAAAACAGGATACCAGATCAGGATATCACCATTCAATCCCTCCTTGCCATTCTCGGCTACGGTGCTCCAGTCGTCATAGTCAGGAGCACGGCCATCATGCTTCTTTCCATCGCTCAACTTTCCGCCGATACCCTCTACAAATACGGCGCCATATTTCTTGCAGATAGCATCCTCGCGCTCCTTAGGAGTCTTGTCAGGATACATATCGAGCAAATCCTGCGCATGGATAAAATGAATCTCCTTTGGCAGGAAAGGCTTCAGCTGTGGATAGTGCTCACAAGCCAGGAACTCGGTGCGGAGAATGGCTGCATAGATGCGGCGAACCACATCTTCAAGGAATGAAATGGTGCGATCACCCTTCGTAATCACAGCCTCCCAGTCCCACTGATCCACATAGAGCGAATGAAGATTATCAAGCTCCTCATCGGCACGGATGGCGTTCATATCAGTATAGACACCATAGCCCGGCTCTATCTCATATTCTGCCAAGGTCAAGCGCTTCCATTTAGCCAGAGAGTGAACCACCTCAGCCTTTGCATCATCCAAATCCTTGATAGGGAAGGTTACAGGACGCTCCACTCCATTCAGGTCGTCATTGATACCCAAACCCTTCAATACGAAGAGAGGGGCGGTGACACGGCGCAAGCGCAACTCTGTAGATAGGTTCTGCTGGAAGAACTCTTTTATCATTTTGATACCCATTTCGGTCTGGCGCATATCCAGCAGCGCCTTATATCCTTCGGGTTTTATCAGATTACTCATTTTATCTATTATATATCGTTTATAGTATCTTATTTTACTGTTTATCTTACTTTCACGCTGCAAAGATACAAATTTATTATTAATCTGCAAGCGTTTTTCGAAAATATTTCGCAAAATGATAGCATTTTTTCGATTTTGAGTATCATTTTGTAGAAAAATTCACCGCTTTTTCTCCCTATACATTATATATATAGAAAAAAAATGAGCCAAATATTTGGTTATTCAAAATAAAAGATGTACTTTTGCAGTCAATTACTCCTAAGGGGTAGGCGGCGTTTGCCGATAAATCACCAATTCTGGTCTCGTAGCTTAGTTGAATAGAGCGTCAGATTCCGGTTCTGAAGGTCGTGGGTTTGAGTCCCACCGAGATCACTACTACATTAAAATTTAATTTAAGAACATGGATTTAGTAGAACGTTTCATTAACTATACAAAATTCGACACACAGTCGAGTGAAGACTCAGAAAGTGTGCCAAGCACGGCAAAACAGTTGGATTTTGCCAAGTACCTGAAGCACGAACTGGAGGAAGAAGGTCTGAGCGACGTAGAGATGGACGATATGGGCTACATCTACGCCACCCTGAAGGGCAATACCAAGAAAAAGACTCCTACCATCGGCTTCATCTCTCACATGGACACCAGTCCTGATGCCAGCGGAAAAGACATCAAGGCCCGCGTCATCAAGAACTACGACGGCGAGGATATCGAACTCAGTCCGGGCATCATCTCCAGCGTAGAAAAATTCCCTGAACTCAAGGCGCACAAGGGCGAGGACATCATCGTAACAGATGGAACTACCCTGCTCGGTGCAGACGACAAGGCGGGCATCGCTGAAATCGTACAGGCTATGTGCTACCTCCGCGACCATAAGGAAATCAAGCACGGAGACATCCGCGTGGGCTTCAATCCAGACGAGGAAATCGGTATGGGCGCCCATCACTTCGATGTAGAGAAGTTTGGCTGCGACTGGGCTTACACCATCGACGGCGGCGACCTGGGCGACCTGGAATACGAGAACTTCAATGCTGCTGCTGCCAAGATCTACATCAAGGGCGTGAGCGTGCATACAGGCTATGCCAAGGGCAAGATGATCAACGCAAGCCGTCTGGCTGTGGAATTCCAGAATATGATTCCTGAGGCAGAAACTCCTGAACAGACCGAAGGTTATCAGGGCTTCTACCACCTGCTCGGCATCGAAAGCCGCTGCGAGGAAGCCAAGCTCAGCTACATCATCCGCGACCACGACCGCCAGAAGTTTGAGGCTCGCAAGGATTTCATCGAAGACTGCGTCAAGAAGATGAACGAGAAGTACGGCGAGGGAACTGTTACGGCAGAAATCTACGACCAGTACTACAACATGAAGGAGAAGATTGATCCAAACATGCATGTCATCGACATCGTGCTCCGTGCCATGCAGGAGAGTGGCGTTCCACCTCGCGTAGAGCCAATCCGTGGCGGTACAGATGGTGCGCAGCTCAGCTTCAAGGGTCTTCCTTGTCCAAACATCTTTGCCGGTGGCGTCAACTTCCACGGTCCTCACGAATTCGTGAGCGTACAGGTGATGCAGAAGGTAGTGGATACTATCGTGAAGATTGCGGAAATCACAGAAGAGTATAACGACTAATATATATGGGGAATTTAGGAGAAATCTAAATTCCCCATTTTCATAAACTGACTATTTTTTAGAGAGATTATCATTTTCATAAACAGAAAAATATGGCAGAAATTCCCTATTTAGTAAAAGACCTCGCCCTCATCCTGATGGTGGCTGGCATTGTTACCCTCATCTTCAAGCGGCTCAAGCAGCCCCTGGTGCTGGGTTACATCGTGGCGGGCTTCCTCGTGTCGCCCCACATGCCCTATACCATGTCGGTGATGGACGAGACGGATATCCAGACCTGGGC
>JAIINY010000125.1:0-8355 GCA_022741625.1 Prevotella sp.
TCATAGGTGTATCCGTCTGTAGAAACACCAGGCAATACGGTAGCACCAGCCTCAACGGCGGCATCATAGAGTTCCTTCATGCCGCCGCAGAATGTATCAGGGTAAGACTCGCTGTCGCCACAACCAAACAGGGCAACAGTCTTGCCAGCCAAGCCAGCACTCTTCAGCGTCTTCACGCCGTCATACCAGTCATCCTGCATCTCTCCGGCACCCCATGTAGAAGTACCGAGAATGAGATTCTCATGACTTGCGATAGTAGCATCATCGATGTTAGCTACATCTACAGCTTCCACGCCCAACTTAGAGGCGATGGTTTCGGCAATCGACTGGCATGAGCCAGTGGAAGAGCCATAAATTACGATAGTTGTTTTCATTTGTCCTTAATCTCTTTTAGTTACATTTTATTTTCGGGTGCAAAGATACAGCCTTTTCCCTTTATCTGCAATACCTAAAAATGATGGTTTCGGGAAAATACCTAGATATGGGGATAGAAGAAAAGGTTTAGGATGGTTGATCCTAAAACTTCCGGAATTTGAGGACTTTTAAGACAATTCATCCTAAAACTTTCTTAAATCTTATACTTTTAGGATAATTGAGCCTAAAAAATAGTATCTTTGTACCTAAAATAAAAACATAAATACTTAATTCGATGAAAGATTTTGCAACGATAGATTTCGAAACGGCCAACCAGCAGCGTACAAGCGTCTGCTCAGTGGGCATCGTGATAGTGAGGGATGGCGAGATAGCAGACAGTTACTACAGCCTCATCAAGCCCGAGCCGGAGTATTACTCTTATTGGAACACTCGGGTTCACGGGTTAACTCTTGAAGACACGATGAATGCCGATGTCTTCCCGAAAGTCTGGGCAGAGATTGCGCCCAAGATAGAGGGGCTGCCCCTGGTTGCCCACAACGCCCCCTTCGATGAAGGCTGCCTGAAGGCCGTATTCCAGATGTATCAGATGGAATATCCCGGCTACGAATTCCATTGCACCTGCCGTGCCTCCCGAAGAAAGCTGGGCACTCTCCTCCCCAACCATCAGCTCCAGACCGTAGCCGCCTATTGCGGTTACGATCTTACCATGCACCACAATGCCTTGGCAGATGCCGAAGCCTGTGCCTGGATAGCAAGAGAGCTGCTATAAATAACAGTCTATATCTTGCCGATAAAGTATAAAAAAGCATAATTTCGGCAGAATATAACATACTATATTTTGCCGAAATCGTTATTTTTTTATATTTTTGCACAAAATATCAAATACAAGAAAATAATAGGAAAGGAAGAAAATATGATTGTAGGAAGAAAAGAAGAAATAGCAGAACTTGATAAGCTGTACTATAGCGACCGCCCCGAATTCGTAGCAATATATGGACGTCGTCGTGTAGGAAAGACATTCCTTATCAAACAAGCAATGAAAGATCGCATCACCTTTCAGCATACAGGCGTGTCGCCTGTTGACCAAGATAACGACAGAAACAGACTGAAAACACAACTGGAAAGTTTCTATTATGCCCTTCTCAACCAAGGATTGGAAGGTTATAAGATGCCCAAGTCCTGGATGGAAGCGTTCTTCTTGCTAGAACAGTTGCTACAAGACCAAGACAATGGCGAACGACAAGTCATCTTTATCGACGAACTTCCGTGGATGGATACCCCCCGTTCCGGATTTCTTCCAGCCTTCGAGAACTTCTGGAATGGCTGGTGTAGTGGCAGAGACAATATCATGCTTGTGGTTTGCGGTAGTGCTACTTCCTGGATTCTCAGTAATCTATCAAGAAGCAAAGGAGGACTCTACGGACGCTTGACTGCAGAAATCAAGCTCTCACCCTTCACTCTGAAAGAATGCGAAGAATATTTCGAGCATGCTAACATCCAAATGAGTCAATACGACATCCTGCAAAGCTATATGGTCTTTGGAGGAATACCTTATTACATGGGGTACTTCCAAAAAGGGTTAAGCTTCGAGCAAAATGTAGATAAGATTCTTTTTGGCAATAGACCTAGACTGAAAGATGAGTTTAACAGGCTTTTTGCTGCAATCTTCAACAATCCGGAAGATAGCAAAAAGGTAGTACGTTTATTGGCAACCCGCCATTCCGGTTTCACTCGTGAAGAAATCAGCCAAGCCACAGGTCTCCCTCTGGGAGGAGGTTTGTCTAACACCCTTGCAGCTTTGGCTGAAAGTGATTTCATCACAAGCTATTCGCCATACGGGATGCCCAAAAGTACAACATACTATAAACTGATAGACAACTTCTGTCTCTTTTGGCAGAAATACGTAGAACCCCATGGAAAGGAAACCGGTTTTGTAAGCGACAACATGACTTCTGATGTATTAAAAGCATGGCATGGAGTAGCCTTCGAAGAAGTTTGCTGGCAACATTTCCAGCAAATCAAGCAGGCTCTTGGAGTTGCTGGCGTAAAAACCTCGATCTCTGCATGGAACGTGAAAGGAACAGAGGAGAAAGAAGGCACCCAAATTGACCTGCTGATCATCAGAAACGACAATGTAGTAAACTTATGCGAGATGAAATTTGCCAGCGCTCCTTATACCATCAGCAAGGAAGAGGAACAGCGCTTGCGCCATCGCATAGAATCCCTAAAAGCAACGCTTTCTCCCAAGCAGTCCATTCATCTCACGATGATTACAACCTATGGTGTGGCGTATGGCAAGCATAGCGGAATAGTTCAAAAGGAAGTTAAAATGGAGGATTTGTTTAAATAAAACAGACGCAGAGTCCTGCTGGCATCATTGCCAATAGGACTCTACGCTTTTAAAATTATCGAAAATATCCATAAAAGAATGCTACAATCAACACACCACTTCCTCCATTCTCACCAACTTGCCAGCGACAAACTGCATGATGATTTTATGGAGCGTTGTACCTTGGCGCAGAGCCTCAACCCTTGGAGCCATGGCATATCGCTTGATCTGTTCCTCTGCCTCTTGCCATTGTACTTCTGCCTTGGAAAGTTTGCCATCCTCAGGCTTTGCCTCATAATCTTTCTTCGGCAACACCTTCAGTTCCAATATATAACTATGTTTGGTTGAATAATGGGTAAGGTTTGGCAAAAGAAAAAAGTCACAATAACCATGATTCAATTCTAGCTCAGGAGCGGTATAATAGTAATTGTTCAAATTCAGATATGCCATGAAGAAACCTTGAAGATTGCGCTCTGACTCGATACCGTCACGAACAGATGAGACATTCTCATACGCCTTTGCCATTGCCTCCAAAGCATCACGCCACTTCCCCTCAAGAGCCATGTAAGTAAACAGTATCTTCATCTGAGTTAAGTCCACAAACTTTTCCTCCTGGTATTGCTCCAACAAATAGCCATAATACTGCTTACGAACATTATTGTTTGGAATACCCAATATCAGCATATCACCGAAAGTATCCTTTATAGTAAGCATGCCATAATAGAACAGCAGACTGGTGAATGTTTGAGGATTAGTCAACCTACTGGCAGGGAATGTATTTTCCAAGCTTGTCACTATCTGCCCCGTCTCGGCTATCGTGCGAATAATGCCTTTGCGATCGCCATCCAACTTATCCAACTGAAGAAGTTTCTTCATTTTGTTATAGTCAGTCATCGTGTTTGGATCTATCATCTGCTTTGGAGCCTCGCCTCTATCCATGTAGTTTCGGAGATAGTAGATTACCATATCACAATTGAACACTTTACTCTGATTTTTCAAGGCATCCTCAGAAAAACAATAATTGTCGTACCAAGGTTTCATCTCGTCTATCATCACCTCGATATCACTTGTTGCAGGAATTCCCCCCACCTCTTTATAATAAGCAAACATCTTGCGTACTTCTTCCAAAGAAAAGCCTAACATCTGATTGAACTCCGGCTTGGTAGAGATATGCCAGCCAATATTGAATCCACTTGTCACATCGTCCAAGGTAACAGGACTGACACCAGTAATGAAAATACGCTCAAACATACCCTTGAACTTCTTGAAGACATCACGATAGAAGCCATCGGCATGGGTGATTGCCCAATATACCTTCTCGCCCTGTTCATTGAGCACGGTATTGGTGAAATTGTCGTATTCATCGATTATCAGATAGAGAGGAATGCTCTTGGTCGCAATCTCATCTTGAAGCAAAGCCAGTTTCTCCGTAGCTGAATCCGTTTTAAAGAACTTCTCCTTAAAATCTGTCAGATAAAACTCTTGGTAAATTCGCATGAAGCCATCCAATTTGACACGCAAATACATATCGAAGTTTTCCTCCAACTTGTCAATACTACCACCTACATACGAGAAATCAAGGTGAAGAACCTGATACCTTCCCTGTAAGGGAGTAGGATGCTTACCTACCCATAAATCACCAAAAAGAGTTTGGAATTTCTCTTTCTTGCTACAATCATAATAAGCATGGAGCATACTCAGGAATATGCTTTTACCGAACCGACGTGGACGAATGAAGATGATGTTGCTAGGCTGGTTTTCCAACAAAGGCAAATACATCGTCTTATCCACATAATATTGATTTTGTTCAATAACAGCCTCAAAGTCATTGATACCGTAAGGCAAACGTTTCACATTCTGCTTCATAATTGCTCCTTTTCTAGTTGAGTAAGTGGTTACGACAGAAATCTATCAGATATAGCCAATATCATACTTCATTCTGTCTCAGGCACACTATTTTGTGCAAAGATAGACAAAAAGTACGAACCTCGCAAGAGATTTCGTACTTTTTATATGTTTTTGGGTGCCATTTATGAGTAAGCTACGTTTTTGCATCAAGCAGAATGGTAGGTAACGCAAAGGATTCATCACGCGCATACGTATAGATATTTTTTCTCGTAAAAAGTATCAAAGTCTCATTATTTACATAAAACATAATATTATATATCTAACACTCAGATGGTTTTATCGAATGAGACTTCTCTAAAAATAAAGAAAGAAGTATCATAGAAGTATCATAAATTAATGGATATGTATCATAAAAATACTAATAAGAAGCAGAAAAATGCTATTAAGAAACAGGAAAATGCACTAATAAGCTACTAAAACAGATAAAAAATCCTTGTTTTCAGACAATAAATACCCTCTTTTCTCGTTATGATAGAAATGTTTCATTAAAAACATAACCTATATGGATGAAAAGGAACTTTTGAAAAAGGCT
The DNA here is from genome assembly GCA_022741625.1 of Prevotella sp. GTDB lineage: Bacteria > Bacteroidota > Bacteroidia > Bacteroidales > Bacteroidaceae > Prevotella. The sequence continues at coordinate 5,145 of JAIINY010000125.1, forward strand.
TTCGAATACGGAAACGTTCCTAGCCTCATCACCTATTGCTTCACCGAACCATGTCCGATGAAAGACAAGTGTATCCACTATCTATCCGGCCTCTACAAAAACGAGAAGACTGATAGAGGAGATGCCATCTTCCCAAATGCCCTGAAAAACGGGAATTGCAAGTACTTCGCTCCGCTGCGTGTCGTGAAAATGGCATGGGGATTCGACAAACTATTTGCCGAAATGAAAGTGAAAGATGGACCAGCATTGCGCGCCGAAATGAGAAGCTACCTCGGTAGCAAAGGACAATACTACCGATACAAACTGGGACAACTGAAACTCCTCCCGGAACAGCAGAAATATATCAAACAGCTCTTCGCCAGATACGGATATAAAGACGTTGAGTTCGAACACTTCTCTGAAGAGATTGACTTCACAAACATCTAATCTTTCCAAGAATTTATTGTTCTACTTTTTCAGTTCATCAGTTGTTCCCTCTGTGCCCACTAGCTGATCCTACCATGCCCGTTACACGGGCATCCACAGCCCACCAAGCGGGCATCCACAGAACAAGTGCTGGGCAACAAGTGCCCATAAGGCGGGCAATGAGTGCCCAAACTTCGGGGCTTGTTTTGGGCAACACCGAAAAGAGTTTATAGTTTACAATTTACAGTTAACACTTAACCATTAACCAGAAATACAATGAAGGTAACTATCGTACATACAAATAACAAGAAGCAGCTCCTCGTAAGCACCAAGACGATGGAGAAGCTGATGGAACGATTCGCAAGGGATGATAGCAAACTGACTATCACCCACTTCCGCGAAAGCATTCCGTATCTTAGCAACAACTATGAAGGTTACAAGGATTTGCCGAAATGGATGCACATCTATCCCGCTGCTGAATTCGCCAAAGACGAAAACAACAACCTGAAGATGAAAGCTTTCAACGGCATCCTGCTGCTGAAATTTGGCAACATTACTGATGTAGATGGTGCGGAGGGAGTTAAGCGCTCGGTAGCCATTCTGCCTTCTACCCTTGCCGCCATCACAGGTGCCGACGGAAAGACTGTTATCGTTCTGATAAAATTCCAGAGCGAAAATGATTCCCTGCCTACATCTGAAGCGGATGCCGAGCATCTCTATCGCATCGCTTACCAGCAGATTTTCCCTGTATATCAGGCTATTGTCAAGGCTTCGATTCTTGTAGATGGTCCGAAACCTTCTATCGAGGCTGGCTCTACCCTATCCCAAGAGCCTTCGATTCACAACAGTTTCATGATGACGCTTGATGCGGAGCCTTATTTCAACAGCAAGGCGGTGGCGATGAAGATTGATAGCCATGCACGTTCTCAAAGCCCAGCTCCCAACACGGATAATAATCAGCAGACAATTCCTGATTTCAGGGCTCCGGAAGAAGGAAAGAAAGTTGATAAGAACAGTATTCGCGAGAATATCGTGAATATGATGCAGCTGCTGAAAAGCAGATATGATTTCAGATACAACACGGTGATGAAATTCGTGGAATACATGCCGAAGGACAAGGGATGGTATGGCTACCAACCTGTGGATCCGAGAGTGCAGAAGCGTATGACGCTGGAGGTGCAGCTGGCTGATATCCGGGTGAGCATCAAGGATGTACGTAATTTCCTTGAGTCTGATTATATCAAAAACTATAATCCAATAGATGAATATCTCTTCCAGTGCTACGACAAATGGGATGGAAAGGATCATATCCGTGCCTTGGCCCGCACGGTGCCTACCGCCAATCCTCACTGGGCTGACTGGTTTTACACCTGGTTCCTGGGCATGGTGGACCAGTGGCGCGGCTATTCACATCGCCAATACGGCAACTCGGTGGCTCCGCTTCTCATTTCCAAACAGGGTTACAACAAGAGTACTTTCTGTCGCCGACTGTTGCCGCCGGAACTGCAGTGGGGATATAGCGACAATCTGATTCTGTCTGAAAAGCGTCAGGTTTATCAGGCGATGGCGCAGTTTATGGTTATCAATCTCGATGAGTTCAACCAGATTTCGCCACAGGTACAGCAGGGATTTCTGAAGAATCTCATCCAGTTGCCTACGCTGAAATACAAGCCTCCGTATGGCAGTCATGTCATGGAATTTCCTCGTCTTGCCTCGTTCATCGCCACGAGCAATATGAAGGATATTCTCTCCGATCCTTCCGGAAATCGAAGATTCATCGGTGTGGAACTGACGGGACCTATCGACGTGAGCGTTCGCCCGAACTATCAGCAGCTTTTTGCCCAGGCACTTTCTGCCTTGAACAATGGCGAAAAGAGTTATTTCGATGCGCAGCAGGTGAAGCTGATTATGAAGAGCAACAGCCAGTTTGAAATAATCCAGCCGATAGATCAGTATTTCCTGCTCTATTTTGAATTGGTTGAGGATGAGAAAGAGGGAGACTATCTTACTGCCGCCGAAATTTTCGACTATCTGAAAAAGCAGATTGGTTCATCGCTCAAGGTGAACAGTTTGATGGGATTCGGCAGAAAACTGGCGAATATGAGTGAGTTGAAACACAAGAGATTTGCAGATGGAATGAAGTATCTCGTAAAGAAAAAGTGAAATAATGATACTTCTATGAGACATAAATGAGACTTCCCGGCATCAGAACCGAGAAGTCTCATTTTTTTATCTTATTATCTATCAAGTCTTTAAGTCGATATTTTCAACAGAAAATGAGACTTTGAGACTTTTCCTTCAAAAAAACTTTTTCACGTAAGCGAAAACATTTATCCTTTAGATAGCATAAAGGAAGGTGCGGATGAACCAGTAGCAAACGATACCTGCGATGTAACCTACGAAAGCAATCCAGGAGATGTGCTTCATATACCAGCCGAAGGTAATCTTCTCCAAGCCCATTACTACCACACCAGCGGCACTACCGATAATCAGCATTGAACCTCCTACACCGGCACAGTAGGCCAGCAACTGCCAGAAGACACCATCCACAGCCATATCGCCAGCGGCAGCCACAGGATACATTCCCATACATCCGGCTACCAAAGGCACATTGTCAACAATACTTGAAAGCACACCGATGATACCAGTAACCAGGTAATGGTTGCCATCAAATACGACGTTCAAGCCCTGACCCAAAGCAGTCAATACGCCAATCTCAGCCAGGCAGGATACTGCCATCAGGATACCGAGGAAGAAGAGGATGGTACTCATATCAACACGAGAAAGCAACTTGGTTACTCGCTTC
>JAIINY010000126.1:0-8346 GCA_022741625.1 Prevotella sp.
GGAGACATGCGCCTTTATTTACGAAGAAAAGGCAAACTCCCTTGTTTTAGTTACCTTGTGCGAGGGAAATCATTTTCGTTTTATAGAGGAAAGATACAACTTTTATCCAAAAGTCAAGGCTAAAGAACCGCTGCAATGGGAATGATTTAATTTCTGCTATGCCACAAGAGCCTAGGCTAACAGGCTCTTGTAGTATTCTTCATATTGTTTAGCTACCTTTATGTATTCATGATGCTTGCTGATGTATTCGATGCTCTGTTGCTTAAGCTGCGGTATCAGTTCTGGGTGAAGCACCAGGTGCTCCAACTCTTGATATACGCTCTCATAGTTGGGCTGCACATTGATGATGGGACGGAGATGCTCTTCGTGGATAATCTCGTAGTTTTCCGGTTCTCCACCCCCTATGCAGATGATGCCCCTCGCCATTGCCTCCAGCGGATTCATCGATGGCGTATAACTGTAGAGCTGGTCGAGGATGGCATCGCTGCCGTTCATCATCTTTACATATTCCGCAAAAGGCACGTTTTGGGCGATACGCAGTTCTACCTTTTCCGGATATTTCTCGGCGATTGCCTGGGCAGCCTTCAGCATGATGTCCGTACCCTTATACTCACTTCTGGTTTTGTTGATACCTATGAATAACTTCAACTTTTGGGAAGGTCTTCTTGGAATATCTACAGAAGATGTCTCTACAGAAGCTGCCCTTTTATCCCTATCCTGATGGGATTGTGAATAAGTGTGGATAGGATAGGGGATAAACGTGGTTTTCTGTGGAAAATGCGGTTGATAACATACCCAGTATTCATAAAGTCCCGCTATGATGCCGTCGCAATCTTCAGCTATCATCCGGTTGAGTCTTTCCTTGGCGGTTCCCAGCCAGTCTTTTCTTTCTTTCCGGGCATCGGCATTGGTGCGTAATTCATCTCCTATGTTGAAATCGCTGTATCTCAATGGCTTATCCTGGCAGCAGACGCTTACCCAATAGTAATCCATACCGAATGCAGCCAGCACCACCTTCCTGTTGTGCTTTCTCAAATACCGGTAGATCGGGAAGATACGCTCAGCCTTCAACTCCAGAAACATCGGGTTGATGAGCTGGACGATGTCGTATCCCCTTAACTTATGCACAATTGTGTATAACTTTATCAAATACAGGATTCCCCCCAGTTTTCCAGGCTTTCTCACCATGTTGATATCTCGTGGATAATTCTTCCAGAAGTCGCCGTTGGAGAGCACGGTAACCTCATGCCCCAGCTTGCGGAGTCCCTCGGCAAGTGTGGCATGTACGTTACTGTATTCTCCCATTAATAGAATCTTCATCTTCCTGATATAATCTTTATTTATCTGATAAAATCTTCCTCTTTTTCAATTATTTCTTGATGAAAAAGAGGAGCGCCATTCTTCCTACGTAGGTACCTATCATCTTTCTGAACATGGTATATTTCTTGGTGTATTCCTTGTCTGGAAGTGGATAGAGTCCATGCTTTCTCAACTTCTTGATGGCGTGGTTCAGGGCTATCAGCGAATGTTTCAGTCGGATATTGTTTACCAGATAATCCATCGAGAGTTGGGCGATGCGGCGACTCAGCGCCTGTCTTTCAGCCACCGGAATCTTATCCAGCAGTTTCTGCAGATGCAGGATTACCTCCAGGCTGTTATCCATTTTCTGGCTAATCTTCTCATGATCCATCTGATGGGTTACGGAGTTCGGGTTCTCACGATAGTAATAAGCCTCTGTCTCCATCTTGAAGATTCTTTCGGCACGCAGGAAGAGCTGAGGGGTAAACTCCTCATCTTCTCCATATACGATGCCCGGCGTAAACTGCAGGGTGCCTCTGATGCTGCTGCGGAAAATATAGGAGCAGGCAGAACCATGCAGGTTATGATTGCTCATATAGGCTGTGCCCGATATCGGAGTCGGCAATTCATAAGGAGGAGTATCCGTCTGCCTGTTTTTTACATAGTTGAAAGTCACGATGTCTGGCTGATGATATCTTACGATGTCGAGACAATGTTCGTAGGCGGTCTGTACCAGATAGTCGTCGCCATCCACAAACTGAATGAATCTGCCCTTGGCAATCATCATACCATAGTTTCTAGCCACGCTGGCTCCCTGGTTAGGCTGTCGCAGATAGATAATCTGCGACAGATATTTCGTGAGCTCATTGATTGCACAGATATCGCTTCCATCATCCACGAGGATGATTTCTCTTTCCCTGGCATTGAGCGAGAGCTGTAGGATGCTTTTGATGCATTCCTCCAGATATTCCGTAGGCATATTGTAAGTGGTGATGATGAAACTTACTAAGGGTGCCTGTATATTCTGTGTATAAGATGATTGATTTTGCATAATGAATGATAACCTAAAATATTGAATAGTTTGAGTTTGAACGAATGAATCCCCATTTTTCCTTCCAGCCATTTCACGGCGTGGATAAGGGAAGGAGGCGGTTCATATCTTCCCGATAAATCGTAGAGATCGAGCAGGACATTGAGATGCTGCGTCAGAAAATCTTCTAATGAAGACTGATATTTCAGCAGAATTTCTTCTGTTGCTCCCATTTGTAGCTTGGTTTCTTCTTTTGCTTCCATCTGTAGCTTCATTTCTTCTGTACCCGCTATTTTCAGCTTCATCAAAGCCTGCCTCTGTCCCAGATACAGCTGAAGCAGATCGGGATATTCTGCCTGCGATGTAATGCCGTGAGGATTCCAGTAATAGAGATACTTCCCTACATCCGTCACCCTTATTTTCAATGGTGGAGGAGGAACTACCGCTCTATCCTGAGTAATCTCCGTCTCCGTCAGCCCTATCAGTTTCGGAATCGTCCACACATCCTCAAAGCTTTTTCCTTTCGGAAATTCGATGTTCTGAAACAGCGAACGCCTGAATATCTTGTTGCAGGCATAGGTATGATGATAGCCCTTTTCCGCCAACCAGTATTCGATGGCATTCTGATAGGTTTTCGGAGCGAAGGAGAGGAGCTTTTCCCGATGGGGATGACCGATTCTCTCCATGATGGGATATTCCAGAATATCCACATCGGGATGTTGATAAAGTTCTTCCATCAGCTGTTGAAGCGTATTTTCCCCTATCGCGTCATCACTGTCTATAAAGGTGATATACAATCCTTTTGCCCTCTTTATCCCCACATTTCTGGCATCGCTTAAACCTCCATTTTCCTTGTGGATAACGTGGATACGACTATCTTTCCCGGCATATTCATCGCAGAGTAGAGGGCACGCATCAGGCGATCCATCATCTACGAGAATCAGCTCGTAGCTGGTGAATGATTGCTGCAGGATACTCCCGATGCATCTTTCGAGCGTATCTTCGGTTCGATATACGGGGATGATGATACTGAGTTTCATTGCTTGCTCTCTTGATATTTCTGATAGAAGATAGAATTTCTGATAGAAGATACTGTCTCTTTTATCTGATGATGGCTATTTTGCAGACGGTACCTTTCTCACCGTTGCTGGTAGCGGTTTCCACCATATAGATTCCGCTAGCCACTCTTCTGCCTTTCAGGTCGCAGCCGTTCCAGGTATAGGTGCCGCCGTTGCTTCTGCCCTGGTTCACCAGGGTTCCGCTGGTACTGACTATCTTCACATCCGCATCCAGCGACAGACCGGTGATGGTGATGAGTCCTGTATAGTCTGGCTTTACTGGGTTCGGATAAGCCCATACATTGTCTTGGGTCATCTCTTCGTTGGTGGCGGTAGCATCGCTCATATAGGAGCAGAGACCCTTGCTGGTTCCGATAAACACCTCACCGGTAGCATCGTTGATGGCGAGCGATTCGATGTTGTTCGACAGCAGCTTGCTGTTGGTTGCCGTGAAGTGATGAATCTGCTCCATATTGTCGGCGCTGATCAGATAGATACCGTTGTTGCTGGTACCAAACCATTTTCTGTTTGCCTGATCCACTGCCATGCAGGTAATATCCACACCGCCCAGCAGATAGTCGGCATAATTGGTACCGTCGTTTCTCGGCACTTTCACCTGGGTAAGCGTTGGCTGCGTATCATCCAGGATATGCGGAGTGATGTAGAAAGGTCCCTGGTCGGTTCCTATCCACAGATTATGCTCCAGGTCTTCCTTGATGCATCTGATATAATAGAGATTGATTTCCGCACCATCCTGGTTGGTGAAGGGCTTGCTGAACATCTTCACCTCATCGGTTTCCGGCTGATAGCAGACGATGGCTGGAGTTTCGTGGTTGTCATTCACGAACCACAGCCTGCCCTGCCTGTCCTTCATCAGACCCGTCATCGCCGAAAGACTGTAGCCGTTCGCATTCAATGTCTTCTGGTCGTGGGCTACCAACTGGTTGTCTTTCATCTCGATGATGGAGCGGTGGGTAGCCTGGCTGTTGAGAATCCACAGCTTTCCGCTTTCATCCGATAGCAGACTATGCACCAGCACATAGTTGTTGTCCAGCACCGTTCCTCTATCCACGGCAGCTTCCAGGATACTGTTGTCCTTATTATAATAATGTGTCAGTTTGCCGTCAGTAAACTCATAGAGTCCGGTTCTGCCCGAAGCAAACACGTGGTTCGGATCGTGGATATCCGGTTCTACACAGTTGATGTCCTGATACTGATACCCCGTCGTATTCCTGATGTCATCCTGAAAGATGGTCCAGTTATCCTGGTTCAATACCTGGATGGTACCGGGACGGGTATCAAGAGAGAGTCCCGAAAGAAAGGCGCCGCCGCAGGTATAGAGCTGGTTGTGGATAAACTTCATATACCAGAAATGGTTATATTTCGGACCTCCTGGCTGCAAGCTGCTTACCAGCTTCATCAGTTCGCTCTTGTCCTCTTTCTTGGGAGCGGTGTAAGCCCCCACCTTGTTCCAGCGGTTCCTGTCGAGCAGGTTGTCAGAGAGGGCAGCGCGATAGGAACCTTCCTCCTTGCTGTAGGCATAAATCTGGTTATCCCTGATTTCGCACCAGTTCACCTTGAATCCCAGTGGATAAGTTTCGCTGATTTCTCCATCCGCCATATTGAGCTTGATGATGCCCATTCCATAGCACAGATAGGCGAATTTGCCATACATATAGATATCGTTGATGGTCTTGTCGCCCGTGATGGTGGCAGAATAGTAATCCGGCAGATTCTGCACGCTCCAGTTCTGGGTGTTCATCAGGTCGATGTTGGCATTGCTGTAGAGGATGAGCAGCCGCTTGGCAGTCTTGTTGTAAGCGATGTGCTGGATATCGCAGTCGTTCAGAAAGTCCATCTTGCTGAAGGTCTGAATGCTCTGGTCGTTTCTGTTGTAAGCATAGAGATTGCTGGAAGCCTGCACGAATATCCAGTTGCCGGCTTCTTCTATTTCCTGCACTTCGCTGTACGCCATATAGGCTTTCCAGTCACCGATGGCGGCGCTGCTCTGGAAAGCGGCAACCTGAAGGATCAGGAACGTGAGGAGTATCCATATTTTCTTACTCATATATCTAGATGTATATAATATAATAACTTATATATATTAAACATAAAAATACTGGGTTTATTGCCTGTGAGCCTTGCTTTTATTGGCAGACTCAGCAGCGGAAAGAGATACTGGCAAGGTGGATAGAGATGCCATCTTTTCAGCTTGTGGGCATAGTCGATGATTTTGGAATAGCCCTGCAGCTCATTCCTGAACTGATAGAGGGTGCGCAGGCTTTCCTCCGTTTTATAGAGAAACGACATGTTGCCGATAAAGTGTTCATAACCCAGTGGATTATCCACGTGAAGAATCGGTATGTGATTGTCTTTTAGGGTTTTGCCCCAAAGAACATCTTCGTATCCATAGTGGGAAAACCGTTCATCGAATGGGTGTTTCAGCAGGATGCTTCGCTTCACGATAAAGTTGGAGGTGTGGAAGTCTGCATAGGGGTTAGCCTGTCGCTGGAGATGATTTCCGTTCTGCGTGCCGGCTGATTCGAAAATGTATCGTAGGTTATATTTCAGCCGTTCTCTGGTTTCAGCATCCCTCTTTATCTGATATCCTCCATAGACCACATCGCTTTCCTTTTCTTTTAGATAATTGGCAAGATACTGAAGGCTGATTACGTTCATGTTGCTGTCGATAAAAAGCAGCCAGGAATATTTCGCCTCCCTTGCCAGGAAGTTGCGGATGGCAGCCCTGCCCACGTTCTCTTTTCTCTCGATGTAGCGGCAATGGGGGAGGGTGTTGATGATACGGTTGCCTTCTACGGTTCTTTCATCTGTAGAACCATCATCGGCAACTAATATTTCGTATTCGAAATGAGAGATTGAAGAGAGAGAATCAGAAGATGAATACAATAACGATGCTTGAGCTTGCAGGGATTTTACAAGCTCAACGCATACATTATTATATGTAGGGATTAATATCGAAAGGGTATTAATCATTTTTGTTCTTTAAGTATTCAGCCAGTTTAGCCACGGCTCTGGCTCTATGGCTGATGCCGTTCTTGATTTCCTCACCCAGCTGGGCGAAACTCTGGTCGTAGCCTTCCGGAACGAAGATCGGGTCGTAGCCGAAACCTTCGGTGCCGTGCTTTTCGGTAGCGATAGAACCGTTTACGATGCCGTCAAACTGATGGATTTTCTTGATGCTGGTGCAGCCGCAAGGGCAGACATCCTTCTTCTCGATGTAGCAGATTACGGTGCGGAAGCGGGCCTTTCTGTTCTCCTTTCCATCCAGTTCTCTGAGCAGTTTAGCCATGTTTGCCTCGCTGTCGTGGTCGGTACCTTCAGCATAGCGGGCGCTGTGAACACCCGGCGCACCATCCAGCGCCTCCACTTCCAGACCGGTATCATCGGCAAAGCAGCTCAGGTGATAATGGTCGTAAACATACTGCGCCTTCTGCAAGGCATTCTCCTCCAGCGTATTTCCTGTTTCAGGAATATCTACGTTGCATCCTATCTCCTTCAGCGAAACCACCTCGTAGTCGCTGCCCAGGATATCGCGGATTTCCTGGAGCTTATGCTGGTTATTGGTTGCAAATACTATCTTCATAATCACTATTTGATTTTCTTAATATCTTTCTCCTTGATTTTCACTTTCATTTCATCAAATCCCTCGCCATACACACCGATGACGGCACTCTGGCTGACAAAGGCATTCGGGTCGATGATCTTGACGATACGGAAGATGGTGACGCTCTCGTTCTTCTTGGCAAGAATACAGAGCACCTTCATCTCGTCGCCGGTGTACCAGCCGTGGCCATCCAGAATCGTCACACCATGGTCCATCTGTGTACCGATGGCGTTGGCTATCTCCTGATATTTCTTGCTGAATATCATGAACTGTACACTCTCTCGCTTGGCATTCATCACATAGTCGAGCACCAGGTTCTCTATCACCATGGTACATAGACCGAATACCACCTTTCTGATGGCATCTATCGCCGTGAATTCCGGTTTCGCATTGAAGACGAAGAAGGAACTGCCCACGATGACGAGGTCCACGAAGATGAGCACACGTCCCAGCGAGATATTATGGTATTTGTTCACGATGGCGGCGATGATATCCGTTCCTCCCGTACTTCCATTGTGCAGGAAGACGATGGCGAGCGACAAGCCTGTAAACAGACAGCCGATGATGAGCGACATGAAGTCTTGTCCCTCTCCCAGCACCTGCACCATCTTACCATTTTCACCTACCATCAAGTCTTGCGCCAGCGCCAGGAACACGGAGAGCATGATGATGGCATAGATGGTCTTCACCATGAACTTGAATCCCAGAATCTTCAGCGCGGCAAGCAGCAAGGCAGCATTGATGAGAAAATAAGACAAATAGATAGGTATCCCCGTGCCGTAGTAAATCACGGCTGCGATACCCGTTACGCCACCCGTTACGATCTGGTATGGAAGCAGAAAAATGGTCCATCCAAATGTGTAAAGCAAGAGTCCAAGGGTAATGTAGAAATAATCCTTGCACTCATTCTTAATTGTTTGACTGATTGCTATTTGCATAATATTTTCCTCGTATTTTTAAAGCGCAGAAGGTCGCCCATTTTTAGATGAGACGACCTTCTGGATATTATCAATAAATTACTTTTTCAACACTACGTTGACGATCTTCTTTGGTACGATGATCACCTTCAACACGTTGAATCCTTCCAAGTACTTCTGGCTCTTCTCGTCTGCCAATACCTGCTTCTGGATTTCCTCGTTAGGAGTATCCACAGGGAAAGTCATCTGGAAACGAGCTTTACCATTGAAGGAAATAGTGAGCTGCATATCGTTCTCCTTCAGATACTGCTCATCATACTTAGGCCATGCTGCATCGCAAACGCTGCCCTGCTCGCCAAGTGCTGCCCACAACTCTTCTGCGATGTGTGGAGCGAATGGAGCAATGAGGATGACGAG
>JAIINY010000496.1:0-1062 GCA_022741625.1 Prevotella sp.
GTATCAGGGAATGGATCGTTCGGTAAAGGGCAGTGTATATAAGTTCTACTCCAAGGATCCGCAAACCTATAAGAAGCCATTATCTTATAAGATGAATGCTGTTCAAGGTTTGGATTCTCTTGTTTCTCTGGGCAACATCAGGTATAACAAAAATCTGGTTCGCAGTTATGGATTGGATATGACTCCTCCAAAGGATGCGGCAGAGTTTATAATGCAACTCAACACGCTCCGTGCTGCCTTTAAGAATGCCAGAGACCAATACCCTTATTTGGGAAATCAGGTGACTCGGCGTACCCTCCAGACGGGCATTGCCAACAAAATAGTCAAGCTTTGTAAGGGATACGGAAAGTTGCTGAATGCTGACGAGAAGAAATTCTGCGCCTCTTCGCTGAATAAGATGAAGAAGGATACAGAAGATGAATATCTGCAGAGTCTTCTGGAACTGACTGCCAATTCTTTGAGAAAGTAGTAAGTCCTGGAGGTATAAACAGAGGAAAAAGTGAAATTCTCTCTCTTAAAATACCGCTTAAAGCGATATTTGCTCTAAAATTATCATTTTCTAGACTTTGGTCTTGTTATAATTTCGTAACTTTGTACGCAAAAAGTAAACGATATGACTAAGAAATTGATAATGATATTAGGCTTGGTGCTTTCATTCATGTTGATGAAAGCCCAGGCTTTTTTTGTGCCTTTCCCGAAGGCTGGCGATAAGTATTGGCAGAAGCAGGTGCCGGTGGCGATGCGCAACGACTATATCCGATTGGGCAATCTCTATCAGAAGAAACCTTGGAATGCCATCCCTGCTGAAACTTTTGCCGAGTTCCGAACCAATGGTAACCGTACCCGATACGAGGAAGCTAGCTTTGGTATCAGAAAACAGTTTGTCTGTCTGGTGATGGCAGAAATCATGCAGGGCAGGGGACGGTTTCTGCCTTCTATCCGCAATGGCTTACATTATTTTATAGAGAAGGAACCCTGGTGGGGAATACCGGCGCATTATCCGAAAGACCATCCTGAAAAGGATATCCAGCCGGTTGATCTCTTCAATGCAGAGACGGCAGG
>JAIINY010000497.1:0-1054 GCA_022741625.1 Prevotella sp.
AAACCCTGATGGCGGGCTGCACCAATCAGTGTGCCGCCTATCAGCCAGTAACGGATGTGATGACGCTTGCAGATGGCATCAAAAGCCAGCAGCAGCTCTACCATCCTTTGCTGATGCTTCCACAGCAGAGAACCTTCGGGATTGAACTGGGCTCTCAACTCCTCATTACTATATTGTCTTGTCTGATATTCCATCATATTCATCTATTTTTTCTTTAATACAAAATGGATACACTCATCCAAAATGGCAACCCGAGCCACTTTCATAACCACAAAATATAATACGGCTGCCATCACAACCCTAGCCAGAAGCAGACATACCAGATTGGTAATGCTCATCGTTGCCAGATAGGTGAGGCTCATCACGCCCAGAGCCGCCAGCAGGAACGGACAGGTATCTTTCAGAAAGTCCAGCGGCCGGTAACTGATATAACGGTAAGCCAGCGCATACCATACAAACATCCAGACGATGGTCAATGCCACATAGACTGATACCATCAGATGGATGCCATAAGGCCAGAGAAGCAGCATCAGCACAATCTGGGTGACACTCAAGGAAACCGTACACCAGAAATAGGCACCGGATTTCCCCTTACTGATCACCACATTGGAAAACAGCGTATAAAGAGGCATCACCGAACCGCCCACACACAGCATACGCAGCAGTTCTGCACTCGACTGCCATTTCTCGGTCAGCGTGATGATGATAAACTCATTGGAAACAAGTCCCAATCCGAACAGCAGAGGGAAAGAAAGAAAGCAGATAAACCTGACCATCTTTCTGAAAGCCATCAGCTGGCGCTCCCTGTCGTCAGAGAGATTTACCAGGGTAGGCTGGATCACCGGATTCAACATTCCCTGCAGCAGGAGATAACACTTCGAGTTCCACTGATAAGCCTGGTTGTAGCTACCCGTAATGGCATTGGTATAGAAACGGCCCAGCAGGATATTCATCACATTGTCGTTGATTTTGGTGGCGATGGTTGTGGCAGCTATCTTAAAGCTGAACGGGAACATCGTCTTCACGGGCGTGAAATCTATCTTCAGCGAAGGTC
>JAIINY010000498.1:0-1050 GCA_022741625.1 Prevotella sp.
GGTGTGAACTCTAAGTTGAGCTGGACTCAGGTAGAGACGGGTTCTGCGATTACCTGGAAGTATCCTTCCTGCATCTTGCGTGGCGACAACTCTGTGGCTGAGTTCTACAGCGTAGCTGTTACCAACAACTATCAGGAGGCTGATACTGGTACCAAGATGATTCACATGGGTAAGAACACCAAGAGTACCATCATCTCTAAAGGTATCTCGGCTGGTCATAGCCAGAACTCCTATCGTGGTCTGGTTCGTGCCACATCCAATGCCGACAATGCACGCAACTACAGTTCCTGCGACTCCTTGTTGCTGGGCAGCGATTGTGGAGCACATACCTTCCCGTATATGGATGCTCATAACGACACAGCCGTGTTCGAGCATGAGGCAACTACCTCGAAGATTTCAGAAGACCAGCTCTTCTATTGTAATCAGCGAGGCATTCCTACCGAGGAGGCTGTCGGCTTGATCGTAAACGGTTATGCCAAGGACGTGCTCAACAAGTTGCCTATGGAGTTTGCCGTAGAGGCACAGAAACTCCTGAGTGTTTCACTCGAAGGCACCGTTGGCTAAGAATAATAAGAAAAAGAGGTGGTTATGAAAAGAATGTTGTTGATGTTATTGTTAGTTGATAGCTTGAACTTAACGGCTCAAGACCTTTTCAATCATCAAAAAAATGGCTTGACGGCACAGCAAGATTCCATCGTCGCATCTTTTGTTGCGAAATGCAAGCAAGAGCAAAATGTGTATCTTCGTTGTGGTCGATATTGTCATGTTGATGAGTCTGACCCTACATTGACCAAGTCCATTATGCAGACATCGAGTTATGTTCCGCAGATGAAGGGTAAGGTCATACGACCAGGTGAGTGCTCATTTTGGGTACTAGATCCTCCTTCGTTGTTTGTGCAATGGGGCTGGGAGAAGCCACCATCTTTCTTTGAAGAGTTATGTTCCAATATTTTGAACGCATTTTTTAAGTAATAATATGTTAGAGGTAAAGAATCTGCATGCTACTATTGCAGGCAAAGAAATATTGAAAGGTATCAACCTGACTATCAA
>JAIINY010000499.1:0-1045 GCA_022741625.1 Prevotella sp.
AGGGTCATGCCAAACTGACTTTTTTTGCTCATAATTGTTTGGTTTTAATTGTTATATTATGTAGTTTTATAGAGATAATCAGATTCTTAATTATATAATTGTCTGACTAAGTTTATATATTGATTCAATTAATGATTCTTATTGCTTAGCTTATTATATTTTAATAACTGGTTGCAAATTTACGATAAATTTTAATAAGTTGTCTAAAAAAAAAGTTAATAAATGCAAATGGGGCGAAAAAACATATAAAACTTGCTTTTTCGCCCCTCTTTATCCTTTTTATATAAGGTGGGGAAGTTAAGTGAAGTTATCATTCCCCTTAACTTCTATCATCAGCTGATTCGGTATAATCGTATTCATTGAAGTAGCGGGAGTAATCGCTCAGATTATCTGCCGTAAAGCGGAGACGGGAATCGATGGTCGTGAATAGTTTGCGAAACGAAGTTCCGTTATCAGTCTGCAAATTTACGTTTTTCCATCATGATTACCAAATGTTTTCCCGTAAAACTGAAGAAATCCGCCCGATTTTCCCACGCCTTTTCCCATAGACCCTTGGGATTTTTCCCAAATGGAGCAGAATGGGCGTGGGAAAGGCTGGAAAATTTGGAAACGCCTTTCCTATTGTGTATCTTTGCACCCGGAGTTGAGAAGACTGGATAGAAGTTTCAGGCTGCGGGTGGATAGAAAGCTACTTTCTAAAACACTCTTCACTCTTCACAAATGTATTGTAAGTAACTAATATACAATTGTTTAGAAGCGTGAAGAGTGGCTGGCTACTCTTCACCACTCTTCACCGCTCTTCACCCTCATCAAATTTGAGGGTGAATCACACATTAATTAATAATTTTAAAACCATGATTATGGAAACAAAAAGTAATTTGAAGTCGTCTATGATGGCAGGTAATCAATCCAGGAATACATGAACAAGTTGCCGAAATGGGATGGAAAGAACCATGTGGCTGCTCTTTTCGGCAGAATTCCGGGGTTGACCAGCGAACAGCTTGGCTGGTGCGCCACCTGGTTCCGTTCGGCAGTAGCCCATTGG
>JAIINY010000500.1:0-1044 GCA_022741625.1 Prevotella sp.
AATATGATTCCCTTTTTGGAATAGGCTATGATACTTCTAGGATTATGCAATAAATAATATAAAAGAGGGTGCGCCATAGACTTATGACACACCCTCATATTTACCGCACTTGTAAAAGAGGAGTATCAAACTCACTTTACAAATTTGAATATCCTTCCTTGGACCCACTACGAGCGTCTCATCCGTGTAGAAGATAAACAAGCTCGTGAATGGTATGCAAAGGAAGCGTTCAACGAAGGTTGGAGTTACCGAACCCTCAACCGCAATATCAACACCTTATATTATGAACGTCTTCTTATGTCAAAGAAGAAGCAACCTGTCGTTGACGAGATGCAAGACAAGACAAAGGCTTATCAGCAAGACAAACTCGAATACATCAAATCACCAGTTGTCTTGGAATTTCTTGGATTGCCAGAAGACACATCCCTCGCTGAATCAAAATTAGAGACTGCCATCATCAACAACCTAGAGAAATTCTTGATGGAAATGGGAAAGGGATATGCGCTCGTGGCTCGCCAGCAACATATCCGAACCGAGGAGAATGACTACTATATCGACTTGGTATTTTACAATTACCTCATCAAATCTTTTATCTTGGTCGATTTGAAGGTAAATCGCATTACTTACCAGGATGTAGGACAGATGGATATGTATCTTCAGATGTATGACAAGATGAAAAAAGGACCAGACGACAACCCTACCATCGGCATCATCCTTTGCACCGAGACCGATTCGGATGTGGCACGATACTCTACCCTCGCAAAAAACGACCAGATGTTCGCTGCTAAATACAAGCTTTACCTGCCAGACAAGGAAGACTTGAGAAGAGAAATCGAACGACAGAAGGAACTGTATCTAATGACTCACCCTGAAGAAAACGATAAAGAGTAATTCTTCTGGCAGTATCAAAATAATTAGAAGGAACCATTACAAAAAGGTCAGGCACTGCCTGACCTTTTTTAATATCATTTTCCGTATAACTATCCATTTATCTATAAAATCATTACTTTTTCTTGCATAAAGTTTGCAATTTCCGATATTTAT
>JAIINY010000501.1:0-1040 GCA_022741625.1 Prevotella sp.
ACCAAGTATGCAGCCGAGTTGCTGTTGAGCCGTGCCTGCCTCCAGGCATACGCTTACACCAAGAAGGCAGAATACCTTGACAAGGTGATTACCTACGCTTCAGACGTTACGCAGCATTGTTCTCTTTCAGACAATTATGGTGGTCTGTTCAATGAGACAGACGAAACCAATCATGAAATCCTTTGGGGTTACTACCGTCTGAAGGCTAACACCAAGATTGGTAATTATGAGGAGCTGATCCGCACCTATCCTAACATCTCACAGGATGACTGCATCAACTCTAAGAGTCCTATCCTCTTCAAGAATCCTAACGGGCGCACTTATGAAGGCTGGTCTATCTACTTCCCAACACAGGACTTGGTTGACCAGTATCTCGTAACCGATGAGAAGACAGGTGAAGCACTTCCTTGGAACGAGACTTCACAGTATAAGGAGAATGTTGAGTCTATCGATCCAAACACAGTAACAACTGAAGGTCAGCTCGATGCTTACAAGCAGGAGAACGGTAATGCACGCCGCATGCCAACACCTCAGGACTTCCAGCAGCTCAACACTGCTTATCCTACCAACCTGCACTACGGCAAGTTGAAGGCTGGCTCAACACGCAACATTTCTGAACTGATGTACAGCGGACGTGATGCTCGTTTCGCATCATCTATCGTTTATGATGGCTGTTCATGGATTGGTGAGACCGTAGAGACAAACCTTGGCGGTAACTGCTCTATGGGTGTACGTGATAAGGAAGACGGTGGCTGGTACAACACTACAACCGGTTACTACTGGCGCAAGTCTAACATCGAGAATCCAGAGCCACGTGCATACTTCGACTGTCTGGTACAGCTCCACTACGTAATGTGCCGCACCGGCGAGGCTTACATGAACCTGGCAGAGGCTTATCTGCTGAAGCACGATGTAACTAATGCAGTAAAGGCACTCAATGCCACACGAGTTAAGCACGGCAAGATTGCTCCTTCAACAGCAACAACAGAGGAAGCAGCTTGGGCAGACTACATCCGTGAGCGCCGTGTAGAAATGGCTAA
>JAIINY010000502.1:0-1038 GCA_022741625.1 Prevotella sp.
AAACACTGAGTTGAAGAACTGTTATGTCGATAACCTCGACCTGCGATATGAGTGGTATCCATCCCGTGGAGAGCTCATTTCGCTGGCAGTCTTCTACAAGCACTTCGATTCTCCTATCGAGTGGACCTACACGGTGGCAGGCGGCACAGACTTGATTTATTCCTACAAGAATGCGAAGAGTGCCAACAATTACGGTGTGGAGCTGGATATCAGAAAGAATCTCGGTTTCATCGGATTAAAGGATTTCAGCTGGTCGTTTAATGGTGCCCTCATCAAGAGCAAGGTGCAGTTTGAAAAGGGTTCAAAAGAGGAAAACAGACCGATGCAGGGACAGTCGCCATACCTTATCAACACCGGCATCTTCTATAAGAACGAGCCATTGAAGATGGATATCGCCCTGCTATACAACCGCATAGGCAAGCGAATCATCGGAGTGGGCAGAAGCGAAGGAAGCACAGGTGATGACTCCAATTCCCGAGTGCCTCACAGCTACGAGATGCCTCGCAACACCATCGATTTCTCGCTGGCAAAGAAATTCGGCAATCATCTGGAGCTGAAGCTTAACGTAAGAGATCTTCTTGCAGAAAAGATATATTACAAGCAGTTTGCCGATGTAACGTATAGCGACGGAAGCAAGAAGCAGGTGGAAGAGATAGCAAGATGCTACAAGCCGGGCAGAAACATCGGCTTGCAGGCGATATATAAATTTTAAAGAAAGAAAATATTTGATGTTTGTTTAATAAAACAGGAAACAATGATGAACAAGATGTATTTTTTAGGATGCATGAGCATCCTCGCAGCATCTGCCATGTTGAGCAGCTGCAGCAGTGACAATGACGTTCCAACTCCTTCTCCAAATCCAGGATCAGAAGTTGTTTACAAGTGGACAACCAATGGCGGCTTGAAGGCTTGCGACCACATTCTCTTCAGCACAGATGGCAAGGAAAACGCCAACGGAACACAGATTGGCAACGGCGACCAGGAATTCGTCTTCACAGGCAAGCAGACTTTGAAGAAAGGCACTTATCTCCTCAAGGG
>JAIINY010000503.1:0-1035 GCA_022741625.1 Prevotella sp.
ACCGAGACCAGAACCTGGACCACGACCAATACGACGACGTGAATGGGTAGAACCTGCAGCAGGTTTCAAATTATTTAATTTCATAATCGTTCCTAATTTTTTGAGATTAATTAATCAACTACACTTACGAGGTGATGAACCTTACGGATCATACCACGGTTGCTAGGAGTATCCTCTACCTCAACAACCTGAGAAATCTTGCGGAGACCCAGACAAGCGAGTGTACGCTTCTGATCAACTGGAGCACCGATCTTACTCTTAATCTGCTTGACTTTAATTGTTGCCATATTCGATAAATCCTAATTAACCGTTAAATACTTTATCCATACTGATACCACGCTCACCTGCTACAGTGTAAGCATCACGCATCTCTGCGAGAGCAGCGATAGTAGCCTTTACCAGGTTGTGGGCATTAGATGAACCCTTAGACTTTGCAATAACGTCCTTGATACCTACGCTCTCAAGAACAGCACGCATAGCACCACCGGCCTTCAAACCAGTACCGGCAGCAGCTGGCTTGATGAGAACCTTAGCACCACCGAAAGCTGTCTCAACCTCATGAGGAACTGTACCCTTGAGTACAGGAACCTTAACAAGGTTCTTCTTAGCAGCCTCAGTACCCTTTGCAATAGCAGCTGTAACCTCACCTGCCTTACCAAGACCGTAACCGATAACACCGTTACCGTCACCTACAACGACGATAGCAGCGAATGTGAAAGTACGACCACCCTTGGTAACCTTAGTTACACGGTTGATTGCAACCAAGCGATCCTTAAGTACTTCTTCGTTATTTACCTTTACTTTATCCATTGCCATAATCGTTTAAAATTTAAGACCACCATTACGAGCACCGTCAGCCAACTGCTTTACGCGACCGTGGTAGAGATAACCGTTACGGTCGAAAACTACAGTCTCAACGCCAGCAGCCTTTGCCTTCTCAGCGATGAGCTCGCCAACCTTGGTTGCCTGCTCCTGCTTAGGCATCTTCTCCAAACCGAGTGAAGAAGCTGATGCAAGTGTAGTGCCTGTCAAATC
>JAIINY010000504.1:0-1034 GCA_022741625.1 Prevotella sp.
AATACAAGCTTTCACAATAGACGGACAACGGTAATGATAGCACTATTCGTGGTAAGTCCTTCTGAAGAGCGTGGGAGAAACGCCTGCAACCTTGGTAAACAGCCGTGTGAAGTAGGAGTAATCGTTAAAGCCTAAACTATGTGCAATCTCTTTGATGGAATCTGTAGTATAGACCAATTGACGTTTAGCCAACAAAATAATCTCGTTTTGGATATGGTGGCTCACACTTGTCCCCAGAACAGAATTTACAGCTTCATTCAGGTAGGCAACGGTAATGTTCAGCCGCCCGGCATAGAATGATGGCGAACGTTTGCTTCGGATATTGCTTTCCAACAAATCCCGAAATTCCCATACTATTTCCTTGTGTCTGGTCACTGTCCCCTGCAATTTGGATTGAGCTATCGTTGCATTTACAATGTTCTCCACGACTAACCCTACAATGACGGTGGTCAGTCGCTGAACGACTGCTTTGGCAGATGGATTTTCCATGCCACTCAGTTTGCTGTCAAGAAGTGATAATAATAGTTTCTGTTCCGATATGTCGGATAGTTGTATTTGAGGGCGACCGTATCTCTCAAGCGTTCGTTTTTCCTCCTTATCCACCAATACCGAGTCGACAACCAGAAATTTTGCAGAAAGATTGGAAGCGTCGATGATACGATGCACCTGCCCGGGTAGAATGATAGCCAGACTTCCTTTCCCGAAAGTGTATTCCTCGAAATCAATATTCAGACAGCATTGCCCACCCTCTATGAAGCCAAAGAAATAATAATCGTCGGTATGAGAAAAGGCGTATCTGTCTGAAGATGCCGATGTCCGAGAGATGACGGTCTTCAGATAGACTCCGAAATCTGAGAGTTGTGAACTTCTGTGGATGGGTAACCGAGACATATACCTTAATTCCGCAACACTATAAATTTTAACTTTTATAATCCCCTGAGCAACAAAAAGTTGCTCAGGATTTTGCCATGTCAGAAATTTCACTTATCTTAGTGTTGCAAAATAAAAACAAACAAAATTCTGAATGACATGGC
>JAIINY010000505.1:0-1024 GCA_022741625.1 Prevotella sp.
AAGGGAGACATGCGCCTTTATTTACGAAGAAAAGGCAAACTCCCTTGTTTTAGTTACCTTGTGCGAGGGAAATCATTTTCGTTTTATAGAGGAAAGATAACAAATTATGATGAAACTGCAAGCCTTATTCCATTAAAAACAAATCTTATCCGAAAAAAATCCGTTATATTAAAATCCTTCTCTTTCCTTATCCGTAATTTTGCAACATCATCCGCAAGATTTCTGCGCAGTAACATTCGCAAGAACTTTACGGCATTTTTACATTAAAATAAGAAAGAAGATTATGAAACATGAATTAATCATGAGCGGCTTGCTCGTCCTGGGAAATCCGATGATAGCAAACGCTCAACAGACAAAGACCACTACAGCAGAGAGCATTTCTACTGCAAAGAATATTTCTACTGATAGCATCCAGGCGATAAAGGAAAAGCTGCGCCAGGACAGCATCCAATGGGAGAAACAGCTCGCAGCCGTAACCATCAAGGGAACCCGCTCGCAAGTCCGTTAGGCGTTAGGGTCCTTTAGGTGTTCCTGCGGACTTGCAAACCAGTATTACGGACTTATACCATAGCACCTTCTGCCCTGTTAGGGCGTGTGGAGCTTACTTGCGAAAGTTCAGTTAAAAAGAAAAACTTTAAAATAACTCCCCTATGGGATACCCAAAAATAACCTTTTTGTAACTTTTTCAAGAAAATATTTGGTAGTTACATAATTTTATTGTAGATTTGCAGCAGATTTTTAAAAGAAGGAGTAAGTATGAAGAAGGAAAAGAATGAAAATCTGATGAAAATGGATGGGAAACCGATGGCAACAGATGTAAAGCCAATGAAGCAAGGACTTCTATCCCAAATATTCCATCTCTATTATGATGGCTTCAGGACGATGACCCTGGGCAAGACGCTCTGGACCATCATCCTCATCAAGCTTGCCATCATCTTCCTGGTGCTCAAGCTCTTTTTCTTTCCTGATTTTATCAATACGAATTCCAAGAACGGAGACAAGGCTGGCTTCGTTTCCAAGGAAG
>JAIINY010000506.1:0-1023 GCA_022741625.1 Prevotella sp.
GGAAAAGTGATTAATGGAAACAACATCTGTGTTCCCGTATTAATGAGATTAAGTATATAATTAACTTTTACTGATTGTGCCATTATTTTCCCAATTCTTTAATTCTCTGTTCCTCTTTCATTGAGCAAACAAGCAGTTGTCCATTCTTCTCGGCTACGATATAGCCATCCAAGCCTTGAACTATCACCTTGCTTTCATCAGCTGCGTGAACCACGCAGTTCTTGCATTCATATAATCTAATGTCCTTGCCTACCTTGGCATTGCCAGCCTCATCTTGTGGAAGCAAGGTACGGAGGCTACCCCAACTGCCCAAGTCGCTCCAGCCGAACTCGGCTGGCAAGGTATAGATTTCCTTCGACTTCTCCATCACGGCATAGTCAATGCTTATCTTCTCACAGGTTGGGAAGAGTTTGCCGACTACCTCTTTCTCCTGTTCGGTATAGAAAGAAGGTGCCATCTTGTCCATGATGCTGGCAAGGTTTGGCTGGAAGGTGTGGATTGCCTTGCTAATGGTATCAATGTTCCATACGAAGATTCCGGCATTCCAATAGTAATTGCCAGCGGCAAGGTATTGCTCAGCTGTCTCAAGGTTTGGCTTTTCCTTGAAAGCCTCTACCTTGTAGATTTCATCTACGGATGTTGGCTCTGCTGCGGCGATATAGCCATAGCCTGTTTCCGGGCGGCTTGGCTTGATACCGATAGTAACGATGGCATTCTTATCGGATGTATAGCTCAATGCCTTGTTGAGCACTCGCTGATACTCCGAGGTATTGATGACTAGGGCATCGGATGGGGTCACCACGATGTTGGCATCAGGATGCTTCTTCTGGATCTTCCAGCAGGCATAAGCGATACATGGAGCGGTATTGCGAGCCTCCGGCTCTGATAATATGTTATCTACTGGCATGTCAGGGATTTGCTCCTTGACAATGCGAATGTATTTCTCGTTTGTCACTACCCACATGTTTTCGACAGGACAGATTGGCTTCAATCTATCTACTGTCAATTGAATGAGGGAACGGC
>JAIINY010000507.1:0-1022 GCA_022741625.1 Prevotella sp.
TGCCATCGCCAAGATTGCCGGACTGAAGATGTGCGAGAGCTACAACCTTCAGTATGGTACCAACTATATCGCTGTGATGCCAACCAACCTCTATGGTCCGAACGACAACTTCCACTTGGAGAACAGCCATGTGATGCCTGCGATGATGCGCAAGATTTATCTTGCCAAGCTCATCCACGACGGCGACTGGCACAGCATCGAGGTGGATATGAACAAGCGTCCTATCAATCCTACAGACAAGCTCCGTGCCATCATCGGCGAGAGTAATGTGGATGGAAGCAACTCTCATGAGCGCATCCTGAAAGCATTGGAGTTCTATGGTATCTATGATAATAAGGTAGTGCTCTGGGGAACCGGAACACCGCTCCGTGAGTTCCTCTGGAGCGAGGATATGGCAGATGCCAGTGTGCATGTGCTCCTGAATGTGGATTTCAAGGATATCATCGGCATTGAGAAGTATAGTTCTGTATTCTATGGTGCCACGGTAGATGGTGCCGTGGATAGAAACAATTCAGAGGGTCGTGGCGGAGCCATTCCATCTCTCGGTGAGATTCGCAACTGCCACATCAATGTGGGAACCGGCAAGGAACTCACCATCCGTGAGCTTTCAGAGCTTGTAGTAAAGGCCGTAGGTTTTGAAGGCGAGGTAGAGTTTGATGCCAGCAAGCCTGATGGAACCCCAAGAAAGCTCATCTCAGTAGATAAGCTTCATAGCCTCGGCTGGACTCACAAGGTTGAGATTGAGGATGGTGTGAAGAAGCTCTTCGACTGGTATCAGGAGAGTTTGAAAGACTAATCTTTTGGTAGAGAAATATGAAAAGCGATGGATTGCAGAAATCCATCGCTTTTTCGTTTTGTATTATCTGTGGATAATATAAAAACAAAAAATCCGATTCTCATGATGAAAACCGGATCTTTATATCTTTGAGTTATTTTTTGGGAAAAGTGGGTAGTGATGGATTCGAACCACCGAAGGCATAGCCAGCAGATTTACAGTCTGCCCCATTTGGCCACTCTGGTAA
>JAIINY010000508.1:0-1022 GCA_022741625.1 Prevotella sp.
CCATCCAAGATATATAGATGGTTGCCAAGCCTCTGTGTCCCTTATATAAAAACATTATAAAGCCTTTAGATAGAGCTCGTTATCCCGAACTGAGGTATAGATTTTCTTCATGCACTTATGACACACCCTGAATCAAATGAATACTTTCATTCTTCTTTCATCTGTTTGTAACACGATAGCAATATTCTTTAAATACCTTTGCAGCGGTAAAAAGTATTACAGTTTTTAATAAGAAAAAAGAGTTTTATAAGAAAGAAAAGGAAAGAGATGAATAAGGTATTTAGTTTTATTTTGATGGCATTCCTGGGATGCGACTCTGTTGCTGCCCAGCAGGTGAATGCTTCTAACGTCCAGCGTCCCAAACTCGTAGTGGGCATTGTGGTTGACCAGATGCGATGGGATTATCTCTATCGCTATCAGAAGCGCTACGGAGAAGGTGGATTCAAGCGATTGCTCAACGAGGGATTCTCTTGCGAAAACACCCGAATTCCCTATGTTCCATCAGTTACCGCCATCGGTCATACTTGTCTCTATACTGGTAGTGTTCCATCTATCCATGGAATCGCTGGAAACAATTTTGTGAAGAATGGCAAGAAGGTGTATTGCACGGATGATGAAACCGTAAAACCGGTGGGTTCCAACAGTAAGGCGGGCTTGATGTCGCCTAGAAATCTATGGGTTACTACCCTCGGCGACGAGATGAAGATTGCATCCAACGGCAGAGCCAAGGTGGTGGGTGTGGCTTTGAAAGACCGTGCTTCCATCCTTCCTGCCGGACATAATCCAAACGGTGCCTACTGGTTTGATGATGAGAGCGGCAAGTTCATCACCAGTTCTTATTATATGAACCAGTTGCCAAAGTGGGTGGATGCTTTCAACAACCAGCATCTGCCAGAACGTTATCTCTCGGAAAAATGGAACACTCTCTATCCTAAGAACACTTACATCGAAAGTACGGAAGATGAGAACGAGTATGAGGATGGAATCCGCAAGGGTGTGAAGGCTACGCTGCCGCTCAATCT
>JAIINY010000509.1:0-1021 GCA_022741625.1 Prevotella sp.
ATTATGGTAGATTTATTCAATTATACCCGCCGTGCCTCTTCTGTGGCACATATCGGAGCCCTCGACCTGGGTGGCGATAACCCTATCCGCATCCAGTCCATGACCACCACCAATACCAATGATACTGAGGCTTGCGTCCGTCAGGCAGAGGAAATCATCAAGGCTGGCGGCGAGCTGGTGCGCTTCACCACACAGGGTTCCCGCGAGGCAGAGAATATGAAGAACATCAATGCCGGCATCCGTGCCGACGGCTATCAGACTCCACTCGTTGCCGATGTTCACTTCAATCCTAACGTTGCCGACGTGGCTGCTCTCTATTGTGAGAAAGTGCGCATAAATCCTGGCAACTACGTGGATCCTGCCCGCAAGTTCATCAAGCAGGAATACACTGATGAAGAGTATGCTCACGAACTCCAGAAGATTGAGGAGCGCTTCGTGCCTTTCCTCAACATCTGCAAGGAGAACCATACTGCCATCCGCATCGGCGTGAACCACGGTTCACTCTCCGACCGCATCCGCAACCGCTATGGCGATACCCCTGAGGGCATCGTAGAAAGCTGCCTGGAGTTCCTGCGCATCTGCAAGAAGGAGAATTTCCACGATGTAGTCATCAGCATCAAGTCATCCAATACCGTAGTGATGGTCCGCTCCATGCGCCTCCTGGTAGAAGAAATGGAGAAGGAAGGCATGAACTACCCACTCCACCTCGGCGTAACCGAAGCTGGCGAAGGCGAGGATGGCAGAATCAAGAGTGCCGTGGGTATCGGTGCCCTGCTGGCTGACGGTATCGGCGATACCGTTCGAGTAAGCCTCAGCGAGGAGCCAGCTGCAGAGATTCCGGTGGCTCGTCATCTGGTGGATTACATCGGCAGAAAGAAGGGTCATCTGCTCATCCCGGCTGCAGCTTGTCCTAGCTTCGACTGGCTGCGCCCTACCCGCCGCGAAACAGTAGCTGTAGGCAATATCGGCGGCAGCAACGTACCTGTAGTCATCAGCAACCGAATCAACGGCGAGAGCACCG
>JAIINY010000127.1:0-8069 GCA_022741625.1 Prevotella sp.
AGCCTTGTTCTACTATTATGCGATGGATATGTTCGGGCGTGTTCCTATCGTGACATCATACGACGTGAAATTGGAGCAGGTAACGCAAAGCGAAAGAAGCGAAGTCTTTAGATTTATTTTTGATGAATTACAGGATGTGTTACCACTGCTTGCCGACGAGCATTCCAACAAAGAAGGTGACTATTACGGACGAGTGACACGCCCTGTAGTCAACTTTCTGCTTGCCAAACTGGCACTTAATGCAGAAATATATACAGATGACAACTGGACAGACGGAAAGCACCAGGATGGCAATAACATCTTCTTTAATGTGAATGGAGAGAAGATGAACGCATGGAACACCTGCATCTGGTATTGCGAGCAACTTGCCAAAGAAGGATATCAGCTGGAGAGCGATTACGCCTCCAACTTCGCTGTCCACAACGAAAGTTCCAAGGAGAACATCTTCACAATTCCGTTGGACAAGAACTTATATTTGAGCGAATACCATTATCTTTACCGCTCACGTCACTACAAACATGGCGGGGCTTATGGTGGTTCTTCAGAAAACGGAACCTGTGCAACTGTTTCAACCGTCAAGGCTTTCGGTTACGGAACAGATCATGTTGACAACAGATTCAAGACAAACTTCTATGCAGACACCGTATTGGTTGACGGAAAGAAGATATATCTCGACAACGGAAAGCCTTTGGTGTATATGCCACTGGAATTGAAGCTGAATCTAAGTGACAGTCCGTATAAACAGACGGCAGGTGCCCGTGTGGGTAAATACGAGGTTGACAGAACAGCTTACTCGGACGGCAGACAAGTTGACAACGATATAGTCCTGTTCAGATATGCCGATGCGCTGTTGATGAAAGCAGAGGCTAAAGTTCGTAACGGAGAGGATGGGTCACAAGAATTGAATGCCATAAGAGACAGAGTAGGAATGCCTCATGTGGAAGCCAATTTGGACAACATACTTAAAGAGCGACTGCTGGAATTGGTCTGGGAAGGTTGGAGACGTCAAGATCTCATCCGTTTTGGCGAATATACCAAGGCATACGATCAAAGAACTCCCTTAGAAAAAGAGTTTACCGGATTTACAACGGTTTTCCCCATACCACAAAGATGCCTGGATTTAAACAAGAAATTAAAACAGAATACAAGTTATTAATATAGTTGCCATAAGCTTTGCATTCACATGAAATCAATTTAAGGTAACAAGAATTCAGGATCAGGGGGCAGACAAATTATAATAGCTCATTATATTTAGCCTGTCCTGCCAAGACTGCCAAGGGCGAGCGCACATCACATTGCACGGAAAGTTGCAACTTCTGATGTTTCTGCGTTGCGTGAGCCTTTGCGCAGCCTTGGTTTTAACTAATATTTTAAATAACTTGGGAATTTCAGAAGTACATTCCTTGGTTTATGCGGGAATAAATTATATATTTTTCTCATATTAATGTTTTTTAACTCTAAAAAAACATAATTTACTCCTAAAAAATGTAATTTTGCAATTAAATAAGTCTAAGTACACTACAATCTGATATGTACTCAGAATGCACTAACTTTGGCGATTATAAAATACGAGGAAATAGGAATAAATCCAAAAGAATCGAATAATATTAACATTTTAACAAAACAACAACATCAGCGTATGCAAAAAGAAGCAAAAAAGCAGCTTGGCATCATAGGTGCAACAATCCTCTTGCCAATATCATCTCTAGCTGCCAACAACAATTATGTTGAAGCAACGTGCGTTGCTGGTTCTTTGATGCCCAAGACAGAAAGCGTAGTTTATTCTACCCAACAAGTCAAGCATCAGCAGATTAGCGGAAAGGTCTTTGATGAGTCCGGCGAACCTGTAATAGGAGCTACAATCGCATTGAAGAACAATCCTAAGAAAAGTACGGTGACCGATGTAGAAGGTAATTTCACCCTCAATGTGAATTCTTCAAATGGTTCTATCATGGTTTCGTACATCGGTTTTCAAACTCAGGAAGTAAAGTTCAGCGGCAACAAAGTACTTGACATTCATCTCAAAGAAGATTCTCAAACACTGGGTGATGTGGTAGTTACAGCATTTGGAGCAACCCAGAAGAAGGAAACGGTAGTGGGATCTGTACAGCAAGTAAAACCAGAAGCACTGCGCGTACCTTCGGCAAGTATTTCTTCTTCATTTGCAGGACGCTTATCAGGTGTTATTGCCACCCAGAGTAGTGGTCAGCCAGGAGCCAACGGTTCCGACTTTTATATTCGCGGAATTGCTACTATCAGCGGTGCCAAATCTCCTCTTATCGTAATGGATGGCATGGAGATATCACAAGACGACCTCAACCATCTTGACCCTGATGTCATTGAGAGCTTTTCTATTCTCAAAGACGCATCAGCTACAGCCATGTACGGTTCACGTGGTGCCAATGGCGTACTTATCATCACGACCAAGAGCGGACAGGATCTTGACAAGCCAAAGATTTCGTTCCGTGTAGAAGCCAATGTCACCATGCCAACATCCAAACCAAAGTTTGTAAATGGTGCCCGCTTCATGGAATTATTCAATGAAGCTGTACGAAATGAAGGTACAGGCAACACACTCTATACCGATGAACAGATAGCTAATACCCGCAATCATGTAAATAACGAGATTTTCCCTGATGTCAACTGGTATAAAGAGATGTTTAAAACAGCCTCTTACAACCAGAAAGCCAATATGAACGTGCGTGGTGGTACAAGCAAGATCGTGTACTTCATGAATCTTAACGTAAGCCATGAAACGGGTATGTTGCGCAATCGCAGTAAGGAATACTATTCTTACAACAACAACATCGACTATATGCGCTATGCATTCCAGAACAATATTGACTTCAATATGTCTAAGTCATCGAAAATCTCACTGCACTTATATGCCGGACTTGACAACATGCATGGTCCTCTCGCCGGCAATAACAACATAGCCGGTTCACTCAACGACCTTTACTCGCAGATGATGAATGCAAACCCAGTACTGTTCCCTATACAATACAACAATCAGGGCGACGAGTGGATCCACTGGGGCTACCGCCAGTTGGCTAATGGAGGTAATTCGAATCCAATGGCACGCCTGGTAAGCGGATATCAGGATTCATTTGCAAGCACCATCACGGCAAATCTCAACTTTGACCAGAAACTCGACTTCATCACCAAAGGACTCGGCTTCCACTTAATGTTCTCTTTCAAGAACTGGTCTAAAAGTACGACATTCCGCTCACTCAACTACAATCACTATGAGCTGAAAGACTACCAGCTCAATGAGGATGGAACATATTCGTATGAGCAGACACCTAAAGGAGATCCAAGAAAACCAGTTCTCAGCAATTCAGGCCAGAACAATGGCGACCGCCGTTACTATGCTCAAGCATACTTCGATTACAACCGCTCATTTGGCGACCATAACGTGACGGGCATGCTCTTATGGAATATCAACCAATATAGTTCCAACATGTACTCTACCAGTGTACTTGCATCCCTGCCACAGCGCAAGATAGGTTTTGCGGCACGCGCTACCTACGACTACAAGCATCGCTATCTCATAGAGTTCAATGCCGGCTACAATGGTTCAGAACAATTTGCCAAGGGTCACCAGTGGGGATTCTTCCCATCTGTAGGTTTGGGATACAATATCAGCGAAGAAAAGTTCTGGGAGCCTATAAAAAATGTAGTCTCAAATTTCAAGCTACGCGGAACCTATGGTCTCGTGGGTAATGACCAGTATGGCTATGAACGCTTCATTTACCGTGAAGACGTTTCGCTTACCGGCAATGGTGGATTCACGACTGGTCTTCCAGGCAATTATGTATCCTATTCAGGACCAGGATGGGGCCGTCTGCGCAATGAGAATGTTTCTTGGGAGGTAGGTCATAAACTTGACCTTGGTTTCGACATGCAGCTCTTCAATGACCTTAACATCACATTCGACTGGTTCAGAGAGCGTCGTTCCAACATCTTCCAGCAGAAACTCTCTATTCCTAATTATCTAGGAACAGCCAACACAAGGATTTATGGAAACCTTGCTGAGGTAATCAACCGTGGATTTGACGTGGCAGTAAACTATAGCAAACGCATTAACCGCGACCTGTCTATCCAATTCCAGGGTACATTTACCTACAACAACAATGAGATTTCTGTCTATGACGAAGCTCCAGGCACACGCTCAGCCATGAAACGACAGGGCAAGAACGTCAATACCGTTTGGGGATATGTTGCAGATGGTCTCTATATTGACAAGGCAGACATCGCCAACAGTCCAACCTCTACGCTTGGCAACATCGCCATCGCTCCTGGAGACATCAAGTATGTTGACCAGCCAGACCGCGATGGCAAGTACGATGGCCGCATCACATCCGACGACCAGGTGCCACTGGGCGTAAGCGTACCGAAGATTATCTACGGTTTCGGACCATCAGTAGGTTACAAGAACTGGGACTTCTCCGTATTCTTCCAGGGACGTGGAAATGTTGCACTCATGCTTAGCGACATCCAGCCATTTGGTTCATCCTATCGCCGTGGCGTACTGGAGTTCATCGACGAAGACCACTGGAGCCCGGACAATCAGAATCCGAATGCGAAGTATCCACGCCTCACGGACAACTACAACAACCACAACACAGCCTGGTCAAGCTATTGGCTGCGCAATGGACGCTTCCTTAAGCTGAAGAATGCTGAGATAGGATACTCTCTGAAGAATATGAGATTCTATGTAAATGGAACCAACCTGCTCACATTCTCTCCATTCAAGCAATGGGATCCGGAAATGGGCGGTGGCAATTATACAACCAAATATCCTACACAGATGACTATCAACGTAGGTGTTCAACTTACATTAAATTAATATAAAGATGAAAATTACAAATAAAACTATAGCAGGCTGCATTCTTGCAGTTGGGCTCACGATGACCTCGTGTGATTATCTCAATGTAATACCCGCTGAGACAACAACAGGTTCCGACATGACCAAGGACCGCCAGGCTGCACTCAACTATCTGTACTCCTGCTATGGATTCCTGCCTCAAGCTAATATTGCTCAATCATCTCTTGACTTTTTCACAGGCGACGAGGTGGTATCAGCATTCGAGCATGAGACATTTGCAGCATTTCCTAAGGGAAACTATTCGGCATCAAACCCAGTGATAAGCTATTGGAATACCCTGTATCAGGGCATCCGCCAGTGCTACATGTTTCAAGACGAGTTAAATAAGACAGGTAACTTTCTTGGACTCGAAGAAAAAGACCGTGCAGACTATAAGGCACAGGTTACATTCCTCATCGGCTATTATCACTTCCTGCTTTCACGATGCTATGGTCCAATCATCATTGTACGCCAGACTCCAGACCCAATGATTCTGCCAGAAGAGTATCAGGGACAAGAGCCTTACGATGAATGTGTAAAGTTTATCTGTGAGAAGTTTGACGAAGCTGCAAAACAGTTACCAGCTCTCCGTACTGGAGCTCAGGCAAACGAGTTTGGTCTTGCAACAAGCGTAGCAGCCAAGGCTATGAAGGCAAAGATGTTGCTCTATGCAGCATCCCCTCTGTTCAATGGCAACAGCAAATTCTATTCAGACTTCAAGGACAAGAAGGGTAATACCCTCATGCCTCTGTCTTATGATGCAAGCAAGTGGGCCAAGGCGGAAAGTGCCTTCAAGGAAGCTATTGATGCAGCAGAAGCTGCTGGCTACCATCTCTATACCAAGGGAGATTGCAAGCTCAACAAGAATGGCTATCCTAGCGATCCTCACGTACGTGCTTTACGCTATACGATTACGGACTATACTGCTGAAGACGAAAAAGCCGGCGCCAATCCGGAAGTCATCTGGGCAGATGCACGTTCAGAAGGATATTACGGCATCCAGAACAAGAGCATACCGTTCATCAATGGCGGATGGGGCTGGAATGGTGTAGCTCCTACCATAGCTATGCTGAATCGCTTCTATACAAAAAATGGTCTCCCTATCGATCAGGACAAGACATTTGACTATGCCAACCGTTGGAAACCAATCGAAGTTGACGAAGCACATAAGAGCGAAGCTTATCCTGGACGACAGACACTGAAGTTTAATCTTGACCGTGAGCCACGCTATTATGCCTGGGTTGCTTTCCAGGATGGATATTATGAGATTATGAGTGCATCGAATAATGGAGCTTATAGCGATGATAGAGACTACAAACTCACTTCCGACAATACGCATGGACAACTCGTGTGCAACTTTATACTTGGTGGCAACTGTAGCCGCGGTGTAGATGCCAACTCCAAGAGAACCAGCAACTACTCGCCAACAGGATTCCTCAATAAGAAGTTCATCAATCCAGATCTCATCAAATCAAAGACTGGAGCCGACTATACCAGCACGCCATGGCCACTCATCCGACTGGCAGATCTGTATCTGGGATATGCAGAGTGCCTCGTTGAGACAGGAAAGCTGGAAACAGCCCGCACCTATCTTGACAAAGTACGCACACGTGCCGGATTGCCGTCAGTAGAGGAAGCTTGGGAAAAGTTTGGTAAGGAGCCTTCTAAACCAACAACACAAGAAGGTCTTCGCGATATCGTACGCAACGAGCGCATGAACGAATTCTATCTCGAGAATCAGAATTTCTGGGATATGCGTCGCTGGTTACTTGCCGAACGATATTTCAACGTAAAGGCGCAAGGTTTGAACATTGATGCTAAAAATATTCAGGAACTTGGCCAAGTAAAGGATGTGATTTTCGAACGCAAGTTCCAGGCACCAATGAACTACCTGCTCCCAATCCCGACAGCAGATATTAACAGAAACGATCAAGTAGTACAAACTCCTGGTTATTAAAACCAGTCATTGAAATATAAAAAACGATGAAGAAAAAAACATTCATAAAATTGCTTATGGCAATAGCTTTGGTCGGCGGTGTAACCTCATGCTCTGACGATGACCAAACATTGCCAAAGGTGAACATAGAAGAGTCGAGCGTTACCATAGACAGTAAGCAGCCAGGCAAGGTAGTATTTCACTGGACCACTCCAGAGAATCCTGATTACTACTATATCAAAGTAACCTACGATGACCCTGTAAAGGGCCATCGTGTTCTCAATGCCAGCTCTCATGCCGACTCACTCATGATTGACGGTCTTTATGCCAAATACGGCGATTTGGAATACTCTTTCACAGCTGTAAGCCGCGATGGTGGAGAGAAACCACTTTTCACGAAAAAGGCAAAGGCTGGATATGTACCAGCCGTGATCAAAGATTTTCAAATCGGCACAATCAGTCTTTCTGCTTCACAGTTATGGACAGACAATCAGGAAGCCTCAGAAGGTCCGATTGCCAATCTTGTAGATGGCAATAATGCCACATATTTCCATATGAGCTGGAGTGCACCTTCCCCATGGCCGCACTACATCCGTGTAAATCTTGGCAAAAAAGTAAAGGGTGTTTCCATCTGGTACAAAGGAAGAAACAATGCCAATAACGACAACCCAAAGCAGATGACTATTCTTGCCAGCAATGAGACTGGAGACACTCCTGAGGAAGCAAAAGCATGGGAAATAGCCAAGCTCACCAGTACCGTACTACCTAAAGGCACTGCACCAGAATATACATCACCAGGATTGTTTAGCGAAAATGAATTCCAGTATCTATGGTTACGTGTAGAAGCATCTTGGTCAAACAATAACTGGATAGCACTCGCAGAGCTGAGCATCAAGGAAATGTCACGCACTACATACGATCCAGAGAACACACCCAACAAATAAAAAGGGATACATTATCATCTAGTAGGAGGATTTTTCCTCCTACTTTTTTTTTGCTAAAACTGAAAAAACATATCATTATGTTCAAGTGAAAAATTAAAGATACAGAATAATACGAAAGCCCCAAATAGAATGAAGCTATAAAACAAAAAAAGTCGTTTTATAATTAATTAACTTAAAAAAAAGAATAGATAACCAAAAAAAATGTAATTTTGCAGCAAAAGTTATTGAAAGTGTAAGCTATTAACGTTAGTCAGACAATTATATACTAAGAATCTGATTATCCTATAACATCTATAATAAATTAAAACCAAACAATTATGAG
>JAIINY010000128.1:0-8051 GCA_022741625.1 Prevotella sp.
GTCCACTGGTTGTGGCAGTTGTGTTCGTTCTTGTAGAGATTATAAGCGCCCATGATTCCCCAAGTCTTACCTTTCTCTACAGCAGCCTTGAAGGCTGGGAGATAGATTTCATGGAGGGCACGGTCGCTCACGATGACGTTTACCTGATGACGGTATTCCTCCTCGTTATTGAGGCAGTAATGCTTTACGCAGGCTGATACTCCCTTAGACTGTAATCCTTGGATATAAGGTACAACCATGATGCTTGCCAGGTAAGGATCTTCACCCATATATTCGAAGTTGCGTCCGTTCAATGGGGTGCGATAGATGTTCACGCCAGGACCTAGAATCATGTCTTTTCCTCGATACAAAGCCTCTTCGCCTAATGATTCTCCATAGATTCTGCTCATCTGTGGGTTCCAGGATGCTGCCAGGCAGGTGAGGGCAGGGAAGGCTACGCAGGAGTCATTGGTTTGGCCAGCCTGCTCCCATTCGTCCCACAATACATCAGGGCGAACACCATGAGGACCGTCATCTGTCCAGAAGTCAGGAAATCCCAAACGGGGAACTCCTGCAGAGGAAAACTTACTCTGTGCATGAATGATGCGAATCTTCTCTTGAAGTGTCATTCGGGCAATGGCATCGTCGATGCGTTGTTCTACAGGTTTGGTGTTGTCGAGATAGACAGGCAACTGACCAGTTTGTTGTGCGCTGGAGGTGGCTATAGCCGCCATCGATAGTGCGCAGGATAGAATGAAGTGTTTCATGTTTCTTGTGAATATTATTTCTTATGAATATTAAATTGTTAGTTATGAAAATGCATATCTGTCATTTTCGGTTGCAAAGTTACTAAATAATAAGGTATAAACCGAGTGCTTGTAAAGAAAAAGTGGAAAAATATCATCTGTGATTTTTATAAGTGCTTGATAAAAAGTGAGGTATGAAAAATAGAAATGTGGCTAAAAGTGGAAATAAATGAAAATGATGAAAGAGTTGTAGAAATAATTGATGGATAAGAAGGGTACAAAATACAATTTTTATTCCATCCACTTTCAATGGTATGGAAGATTATGAAAACCTTTTGTAAATGAGGTCGTTATTGCGTTCTAGGGTTGTTTTCGTTCCACTATTCTATTAATGGGGTTAGGAAAGTTCGAAAAATCCTATTAAATTTGCAATCGCATAAATGCCTAAGTGCATTCTACAACTAGCGCGAAACCAACCTTCGTATCAACAACGGAGAAATACTTCGCAACTAACATATATTGATGATGAATAAAATCAATTCTCAACTAACTTTCAAAATATGAAAACAAAAAGTTTATTGCTGGCTTCCGCATTATTAATGTCGGCGTCAACGTTTGCACAGAAGAACATCTTTAAAGGTGTTGTGTTGGATGACCAAGGTGAACCTGTTATCGGTGCCACCATCCAGGTGAAAGGCAACAGGGGAACAGGTACAATTACCGATCTGGATGGTAACTTCTCCATTGAGACAGATGCCAGCCAACCTCTGGTAATTACTTATGTGGGTTATCAGAATGTAGAGGTGAAGCCATCTGCTAATATGCGCATCACCCTGAAACAAGATGATAAAACCCTCGACGAAGTGGTGGTAGTAGGTTATGGTACGCAGAAAAAGAGCGTAGTTACCGCTTCTATTGCCAAGATTGGAGCTGATGAACTGGGAAAAACTCAGCCTGTGCGTGTGGATGCTGCTCTCAAGGGATTGGTATCTGGTGTACAGGTTACTACTGCCGGTGGTCAGCCTGGTGCTGCCAGCAAGATTCGCATACGTGGTACGGGTACCGTGAA
This sequence comes from Prevotella sp., assembly GCA_022741625.1. Classification (GTDB taxonomy): domain Bacteria; phylum Bacteroidota; class Bacteroidia; order Bacteroidales; family Bacteroidaceae; genus Prevotella. The sequence continues at coordinate 1,795 of JAIINY010000128.1, forward strand.
TAGTGCTGACCCTCTCTACATCGTAGATGGAATGCCTATTGAGGGTGGTATCGACTATTTGAATCCTAGTGATATTCAGAGTATCGAAATCCTGAAAGATGCTGCTTCGGGTGCTGTGTATGGTGCGCGTGCAGCCAATGGTGTAGTTCTTGTTACCACCAAGACTGGTAGTATCGGCAAGACTGTGGTTAAGTATGATTTCTCCATAGGATGGCAGAATCCTTGGCGTAAGCGCAAACTGCTCAATGCCGAGCAATATACTACCCTGATGAAGGAAGCTGCTGCATACGCTGGTGAAAAAGATATTGATAATATCCTGAAGAATATGGGTTCCAGCGATACCAATTGGCAGGATGTGCTCTACAATGATAATGCTCCTGTACAGAATCATCAGTTGAGCATCAGCGGTGCATCAGAGAAGTTTAATTACTATCTCTCTCTGGGTTACTATAAGAGTGAAGGTGTGATAGGTGGAGATTATGGACGTGCCAACTACGAGCGTATGACAGTAAGAAGTAACAATACCTATGTTGTCTTCGACCAGAGCAAGGTGCGTAACTGGCTCAAGACGGGTAAGGTGGGTGTTAATCTGGCTTATTCCCGCATCAACAATACCAGTATGAATATCAACGATATTGGCGGTCTTTCTGCCCTTGGTAATGCCATGTTCCTTTCTCCATTGATGAGTGTCTATGCTGAAGATGAGGATGCTCTCAATTCGCAGTATGCTGGAGAAATTGCGAAATATGGTCCTTTGGTAAGAGACAAGAAAACGGGCAGGTTGCTTAATGTGCCAAACAAGAACTTCAATGATCTTTCCAATCCTTTGGGATGGCTCTCTCTGCCTGGAGAAAAGAATAATTCTGATAAGTTCGTTGCTAACTTCTGGGCAGAGCTGGGCATTTGGGATAACCTGAAGTTTAAGACTTCTTATGGCGTTGATCTCAGTTTCTGGGGGACTGACGGATGGACTCTTCCATACTATTTGAATGCTGATCGGCATAATGACAAGTCATCTGTCTGGAGTTCCATGAATCGTGGCAACCGTTGGCAGGTTGAGAATATCCTGACCTATAATAAGCAGTTGGGAGAGCATAATTTCTCGGCTGTAGTTGGACAATCTGCTATTAAATATTCCGGACGTAATATTAGTGGTTCTGCTCAGGATATGATAGCTCTGGATCCTGGCAAGGCAAACCTTGATTTCACCACTGGTATGGCTACCGATGGCAAGCGGGATGTATCGGGTGGATTGTTCAGCCCTCATACCTTGGCTTCTTATTTCGGTAGATTCTCTTATAACTATGCCGAGCGTTATATGGCTCAGTTTACCATTCGCCGTGATGGTTCTTCCAATTTCGGCCCGAACAACAAGTGGGGTACCTTCCCTTCTGTATCATTGGGTTGGAATGTGACGAATGAAAAGTTCATGGAAAAACGTCCTGAGTGGTTTAGCAAGATGAAGCTCCGCCTGAGTTGGGGTAAGAATGGTAACGAGGCTATCGGTGCTTTCAGATATACTGCCAATGTGGCTATAGGCAACAACTATACCTTTGGTGGTGCTGGCAACCAGGTAATCATGGGTGGTAGTAAGCCATCGGGAACTCCTAATGCCGACTTGAAGTGGGAGGAGAGCGAGCAGTATGATGCTGGATTGGATTTCAGCTTCTTCAATAATGCCCTGACGTTCACGGTAGATTGGTTTAAGAAGAAAACCAATGGTATGCTGAAAACCATGAGTGTGCCTTCTTACTTGGGCGAATCAAAGCCTTGGGGTAATGTGGGCGATATGGAGAATAGCGGTATCGAGTTTGAACTGGGATACAAGTTCCGTAAGGGCGATTGGGCTTTCAACATCAACGCCAATGCCAGTTATCTGAAGAACAAGTTGATCAATCTGGGTAATGATACCGGTTATGAAACATCGGACGAGGTTCACCTGATCGGTAATGTGAGTCGTGCAGAAAACGGTCAGCCATATCCTTTCTTCTATGGTTACAAGACGGCTGGTATCTTCCAGAATCAGGCTCAGGTAGATGCTTATGTGAATGATAAGGGAGTGAAATTGCAGCCAAATGCGCAGCCGGGTGATGTAATCTTTGTAGATTATAATGGTGATGGAAAGATTGATGATGCCGATAAGACTAATATCGGTAAGGGTGATCCTGATTGGACTTTCGGTTTCAATCTGGGGGCCAGCTGGAAGATGCTCGACTTCTCTATGTTGTGGGCAGGTTCCTTCGGCAACAAGATCTTCGATACCACTCGCCGTATAGATCTCCGTTATGCCAATCTTCCTGAAGAGTTTATGGGTCGTTGGCACGGTGAGGGCACATCCAATACTATGCCGCGTTTCGCCTGGTCAACAGCCAATGATAATAATAAGGTGTCTGACCTCTACATCAAGAATGGTTCCTATGTTCGTCTGAAGAACATCCAGCTGGGGGTTACCCTGCCGAAGAAATGGACGGAGACGGTATTCATCTCTAATCTCCGTTTCTATGTAGCAGCAGAAAACCTGCTCACTTTTACAAGTTACAAGGGTATGGAACCGGAGATTTACAGTGGTACACAGTCGGGTATCGACCGTGGATTCTATCCGCAGAATCGAACCATCACCGTGGGTGCCAATGTGACATTCTAAATAAATATCATTCAGAATTAAGTAGAACATATTAAAAAGAAACAATGATGAAAGCAAAAAATATATTATTATATAGTGCAATGGCAGGTATGGCATTGTCGTTGTCTTCTTGCGGCGATGATTTCCTAAGCGTAGATCCAGCAAGCAGCTTGCCTATCGATGGTTATTACAACACCAAGGCGCATGTGGATGAGGCGCTTACCGCAGCATACGCTCCTATGGCTTGGTATGATCTCTATAATGGCATGTGTCCTCTCTTCCTGGTATCTGATGCGCAGGGCGATGATATCTATGTGGGTGGTGGCAATACTAACGACCAGACAGAAATTCACTTGGCTTCGCAGTATAAGAGTACCAGTCTGTTGAACTTCAAGGGTGCATGGACAACCAGCTATTCGGGTATCAACCGTTCCAACTTGGTGATCAAAGATGTCGATGAGGCTACAGTGCTTTCTGATGCCGAGAAGGCTACTTATATTGCAGAGGCCAAGACCTTGAAGGCTTTTTATTATCTGCAGCTTTGGAAGTTCTGGGGCAATGTGCCTTATTACGAGAAGAATCTGGAGTCCCCTTATATTGCCGAGCAGCTTTCAGCCAGCGAGGTATATAATAAGGTAATAGCCATGTTGGAAGAGGTTATCAAGAGCAATGCCCTGCCGATGAAGGAAACTGCCGCCCGCAGCGGACATGCTACTCAGGCTTTTGCCGAGATGCTTTTTGCCGATTACGTGATGTATCAGAAGGATGAGAGCCGCTATCAGCAGGCACTCGGTTATATGGAGGATATCATCAATAGCAGGAAGTATAGACTGATGAGCGATTATACCGGCATCTGGGAACAGAGTGGTGAGTGGTGTGATGAGTCAATCTACGAAATCAACTATTGTGCCAAGGGTAGTAAACGTAGTTGGGGAAATCCCGATGCGGCTGGTGGTACTGTAGTGCCAACCTTGATTGGTATCGATGGCTTGAGCTATAAGGCTTCTGCTGCCCATCTGGCAGAAAATCCTTCCTACGCTCCTAAACAGGAGCTGAATGGTGGATGGGGCTTCGGCGATGTATCCAAGGAGGTGTACGATCTTTATGAAAAAGATGACATTCGCCGTACTGGTGGAATTGTTAACATGGCTGATTATGCTGCCGATTACAAGGCTCGTACGGGTGATGAGGTAACTTACAATGGCCGTTATCAGAACACGGGTATCTTCCTTTTGAAGTATTTGGGCCGCCATGGTGGTAATGATGGGGCTGTGGGTGAAGTCGACATGGGTTGGGATAACAACCAGCGTATCTATCGTTATTCTGAAACTCTGCTCAATGCCGCTGAGTTGATTCTCCGCACTGGCGGTGATGTAGCCAAGGCACAGGGATATTATAATGAGGTTCGCAATCGAGCTCATGCTTCTGCCCGTACTGTTTCTCTTGATAATCTCTTGGAGGAACGCCGTTTGGAATTTGTTGGCGAGGGCAAGCGTTACTACGACTTGATTCGCTTTGGCAAGGCTGCCGAGGTATTGAAGCCTGGTGGAGGAAAGGTACTCAACAAGGCAAAGACTGCATACGATGTGCTTGGTGTACCTGAGCGTATCCAGTGGACGGAAAGCAAGAAATACTTGCCAATCCCTCAGGATGAAATAGAGGCTGCTAAGGGTACTTTAAAGCAGAATGAGTATTAATAGTCTGTTCTCCTAGTAATAAGTTATGTTCGGCACTGCTGAACCTATGTTCAACACTGCTGAACTTATGTTTAACACTGCTGAACTTATGTTCAACACTGCTGAACATAGATTTCTTCGTAGTTTAAAAACTTTTATTCCTAGGAATAAGTGATAATATAAAAAAGAGTGTGAGTTTTCTCGGATAGAAGACTCACACTCTTTTTTATATGTCATTACTCAGCATTCATATATTACTCAGCATTCAGTCCCATAGACTTGATATATCCAGCATGAGGCACGCAATTCTGAAACTTGGCATTCTCAATGTTCTGTAATAAGCCCCTTTCTAGATTTGATATTCTTGAGTGGATCTTATGCGATTATCATACAGAGCTTGAGTACGTTCTCCTCGAAGTGCTCCTTGTCTATGGCATTGTTCTTGAGTATGGAACGGTAGTTATATACGGTTTGTGGCGAATAAGACAAGATGCCGGCAATCTTGGAACTTTCGGTGATGCCTAGTCTTAACAGGGCGCACACACGTAGGATAGGGGGCATTTCTTCGTTCTCTTTCAGCTGGATGTGTGCCGATTCGGTGAGTTGCTTGTTCAGCTCGGTTACAAAAGTTGGGTACAGAGACAGGAATGCCTTGTCGAATTCCGTCAGAAACTCCTTGTTCTCTTTCTCTGTATTGGTTGAGGAAGAAAGGAGGCTCAGAAGTTCCTTGCTTTGGTTGGCTTTTATCTTTCTTACTGCCAAGGTGCGCAGTTTGCTGTTTCTCTCTATATTCTTATAACACAGGTCAATATACACCTTTATCAGTCTTTCGCGCTTCTGGTTGGTATCCTTCAGTTCGTCGTTGATGAGATGCAACTGTCCATTGAGAATTTCCATTTTTGCGGATGTTGCTGTGATTTCATCTTTCTTTTGTTTCAGCAGTCTGTTCTTCTTGCGGATGAACAGGCTGCTTATACCTACTCCAAGTAGGAGCAGGAAAATGACCGACAAAGCGATGTAGAGCAGCTGGTTGGTGGCTTTGATATCATCCGTATAGGCATTGGTAATCATTTGCAATTTGGATGAAATTTCAATGCGACGTAATCGGTTGTTGTACTGGAAGGCATCTTCCAGGGATAGGTTGATGTATTCCTGGGCTTTTTTCAGACTTCTTGTCTTATGTTTGTAGATGAAAAGTGCTACATCTTGCAAGGCTACGTTTTCTTTTGTTGCAGAAGTAATGTCTGAGATGGCTGAAACTATGAGGTAATGTTCCATTAGCTCTAGGTTGTTGGAGTTCTGGTACACTTTGGAAAGCGAAAATGCTGTTATGGCATGAAGGCGACTAACCTGTTTTTCCATATTCAGTGCTTTTTTGTAGTATAGGATAGTCTTGCTTTTATTTGGATTGTTGCTGAAATAATATAATACTCCCATCAAGTAGTAATAAAACGCATCTTTCTTTGGAGATAGTCCTATAGCTTTCTTCAGGTAGTACACTTTTAGCTGGTTGTAATTCTTGCTAAATTCATTGTTTTCACAATAGGCAGCCCAGTTTAGATATAGTTCGTAAAGTGTATAATAATAGAGAAACTGGTAGTTATGTGGATCTTCTTGGGGAGCTATCTTCTGCAAAATTTCCTTTGCTTCAGCATAGAATCCACGTGTGATAAGTAACCTGGTTTGGCTAAGTTGGAATATTTTGTAATATAAGATATTGTTGCTCTTGTGGGCAAGGATAAGACCTTTGTTTACGTAGGACATCGCCGAGTCGTATTCGTAGGCATTGTATTCGTTGGCGAGTTGTTCGTATAGCTTTAATTTGTCTTCGTTGCTGGTAACATACTTGGCCCCTTGCTTGATGTCATTCAAGTTTTTCTCTTTTAACTCTACATAATGGGCACGTTGTGCCAGGGCAGCATCCAGCTGCTTGTATAGCTGGTTGTTGTCTCCTTTTA
>JAIINY010000510.1:0-1014 GCA_022741625.1 Prevotella sp.
ACGATGAAAACAGGGATGCGAACCATATCCGGGGTAATCTTCTTGATACAAGAAATCACAAAGTTGGTACAAACCAATACTGCCATGGTAGCCAATCCCATGGAAAGACCGTTGATGGCACTGGTTGTTGTAGCCAAGGTAGGACACATACCGAGGAGCAACACGAAGGTAGGGTTCTCCTTGATGAGTCCGTTCATCAAAATTTTCATATTACTCATATCGGTTTATCCTTTCTTTTCGTTATGGTCAACTTTAGATGCACCGCTCTCTGCATCTGCTTTCTGAGATGCACCACTCTCGCCATCTACACTCTTACCTGCATAGGCAGCATAAGCCTGATTGATAGCCTTGAGGAAGGCACGGCTGGTGATGGTTGATGCGGTGATGGCATCTACTGCATTGCCACCCTTATCGTCCTTGCTTACGTGGAGGTCGCCATCCTTTGGAGTCATACCAATGATGCTACCCTTTCCGTCTTTCTGGAACCAGGTGGTTGCCTTGGCACCCAGACCTGGAGTCTCTGAAGCCTGAAGGATGGTGTAACCCATAATCTTGCCCTCGGTATCGAAACCTACGAGCACCTTCAAGTCGCCACCGAAACCACCGGTAGTACTCTCTACGGCTGCACCCAACTCCTTGCCGCTCTTGTCAGAGCACTTGTGGAGGATAAAGGTAAATTCCTTGCCGCCAAACTCCTGCTTCACCTCTTCCGGCTCAGCCACCTGGAGATCTTCAGTGCCCATCACGCTCTTGATACCGGCAGCCAGACTCTGGGCAGCCTTCTCAGCGATAGGACCTGAAGTAAGGTTGTTGATACAAGCCAGCACGGCACCCACAACGAGCGCTACACCTACGAGCACCAAAACCATGTTCTTTAATGATGATTCTAATTTCTGCATGTCTCAATCCTCCTTATTTCTTAGCAGGCTTCTCACCGAAGCGCTTTGGTTTAACGTATGTGTTAATAAGAGGTGTGAACGCATTCATGATAAGAATGGCGAACGACATACCTTC
>JAIINY010000511.1:0-1008 GCA_022741625.1 Prevotella sp.
ACGCACAGTATTGTTGATGGGTTGGTCTCCTGCTATCTTGTCGGTGGATATATCCACAAAGCGGATGGGTTCACTGGCAGTAATGACCGTAGTCACTTGCTCGTTCACGGTCAGCTGCTCCATCTCCTGGTAGGTGCAGGGCTTATAGCTCTCCGCACAGGTCTGTTGTGCCATTATCGGAGTGGCACTTATCGCACACATCATCAGTGTGCCAATGGTCTTCTTGATATTCATATTCGTATTCTTTGGATGTTGATGTTTACTTGCTCTTGGTATCTTTGCTGTTTATCAAGTACACAAAGGTGCCATATTTCAGTTTCACCTTGTTCTTCTTGATAGCCTTACCTATGGCATTGCTTGTTTTCTGATAGGCATTCTGCATGGTCTGCATGCCCCACTGCGAAAAACTGCTGCCTGTATTGGTGGTGTTCATATCTACATTGCCGGTCACGGCTCCGCTTGCCACGTCCTTGGTGGTCTCACGGAACTGGCTGCTTGGCACATATAAGCCTTCCATGCCGTCTGTGTCATAGAGTGACAGGTTGATTTTCACTATCTCATCGTCCACCAGCACACTTTTCACCGTGCCTTTCACTCGTTGTGAACTGAAACCGCTCATGGTGGCATACAGGTATGCGAACACGCCGATACCGATTGCCAAGCCAAGTCCGATAAGGCCAAAGAATATGCCCAATACCCACTTGAGCACACGGTGGCCGCCATTCCTTTTATGGCTAGATGCGCGATGGGTATTGGCCGGCTTGCGGCTCGTGTTATTCTTACCGCGAGGGCCGCGAGTAGAGCTTGTTTTCGTGGTGCCTGCAGTCTTGCTCTGCGTGGCGCGAGGCTTACGGAGCGCGGGGCCGCGGTCTGACGAATGTGCACGACGTTTATATGAAGCCATGATTCCACCGTAACTGCTGGCCTTGAACAAACGTTTGACGTGAACGCTCTCAGGGCGAACACCAAGCGCGATTTTCCCGGAACTCTTACAATTGGGCACTATTC
>JAIINY010000512.1:0-1008 GCA_022741625.1 Prevotella sp.
TTTTCTTGAGAGTCCATCATGTCACTTTGTTTAGTTTATGATTCGAGTTTCTTTGGCCGGTAGTCGTCTCAGACGATTCGACCCACAAAAATATTTATTATATTAATTCTGCAAACTTAAACAAAAAAATCGAATATCTAGTCAAGATATTCGATTTTTTATACTTTTATAACAATAGAAGCCCTTTAGGGCTGTATTTTCCAGCTATAATTGTTCCAATGTTTATAACAGTCGCTTGTATCTCAGGAAGCCCCAGCTTAAGCCTGAGACGATGAATGAGAGCACCAGGGCGAAGGCGAATCCGTAAGGACTCTCTTCCATGCCGTTGATCAGGTTCATACCGAACAAGGATGAAATCAGCGTTGGCAACATCATGACGATACTGATACTGGTGAGGGTACGCATCGTGGTGTTCATATTGTTGTTGATGATGCTCGAGTAGGTATCCATCGTAGATTCCAGAATGTCGGAGTAGATACTGGTGGTTTCCCTAGCCTGCGTCATCTCGATGTTTACGTCCTCGATCAGGTCAGCATCCAGCTCATCCACCTGCAGCTTGAACTTCAGTTTAGAGAGCAGGGTTTCGTTGCCTCGGATAGAAGTGGTGAAGTAGGTGAGGGAGTCCTGCAGGCGGCTCAGGCCTATCAGGCTCTCGTTGTTCACGCCGTGGTCCAGATTTCTCTTGGCCTTCTCGATGAGTGAATTGATCTGCTTGAGTCGTTTCAGATACCATACGGCTGAAGAGAGGAAGAGTCGGAAGATCATATCCACATAGTCGGTGAATCCTTCGCCGCGTTTCTGCTGATAGCTTACGAAGTCTATCATCATATTGGTTTCGTAGAAGCATACGGTAATGGTTACGTCGCGCTTGTGGATGATGCCTAGCGGTACGGTAGTATATGGGGTGCGGCTGCGTATTTCCTTGACGTAAGGGATACGGAGGATGATGAGCATCCAACCGTCGTCGTATTCGTAGCGGGCACGCTCATCGGTATCGCTGATATCCGA
>JAIINY010000513.1:0-1004 GCA_022741625.1 Prevotella sp.
TATGCCGATTTGGCAACTTTGTGCAAATCTACTCATTCCCAACTGTTTACGTTCCAACCTCTCTTATTCTCCTTTGGCTGCTTTAGAGCTTTATGTTAACCATTATAACTCGTAGTTTTTAGAAGAAAGAAGCGTTGAGTTGTGTTTCCGGAAATATAGTTTTTTGTCTTAAAGTTCTTCCAGTAAGATAGTTAAGTAGAATATCCATCAGCAGCAAAAAGTGACTCAGTGACTCAGTGACTCAGTTTATTTCCGACCGTATGTTCTACCCTCTTTATAGTAGATATATTATATATATAAATATATATATATAATATATAATATATATGCTTACAATCTGTAAGCAGAAAATAGACCAAATAGGGGCTTGAAATAAACTGAGTCACTGAGTCACTGAGTCATTTATTTTAAAAAAAGAGGAAATGCAGGAACGGCATTTCCTCTTTTATCTGGGGTATTGCTCTTATTCAGAAGAGCCGAATTATTGCTTATCCGAGTCGATGAGGGCGAGCAGATGCTCTACTGCCACCTCCTGCGGAATATTCTTTTCTACGCAAACCTGCTTGCGGTAAAGACTTACTCGGTTAGGACCGGCGCCTACGTAGCCGTAATCGGCATCCGCCATTTCGCCTGGACCATTCACGATGCAGCCCATGATGCCTATCTTCAAGCCCTTGAGATGCTTGGTTGCCTCCTTGATCTTGGCGATGGTTTCACGAAGATTGTAGAGAGTTCTGCCACAACCTGGACAACTGATATACTCGGTCTTGCTGGTGCGCAGACGAGCTGCCTGGAGTATGCCGAAGGCGGTTTCATCTACTGTCTGCGCAGGGATGTCGCCATCGTTCATCAGCCAGATACCATCGGTAAGACCATCAATCATCAAGGCACCCATATCGGCTGCTGCCTCCAGCTGGAAGTCGCTCTTCTCCTCCTTGCTGTGCTGGTACATCTCGGCGAAAACCACAGGGTTCTTCAAGCCGGCATTCATCATCTCGTGAACC
>JAIINY010000514.1:0-1002 GCA_022741625.1 Prevotella sp.
TGGTGCGTTGAAATACGATATTTCTGCTAACCTCACCTATTTTGATGCACTCTGGGCACTTAATAGAGACGAGGCTGAGAGTTCTTACATGAACCCATACACTCGCGGCCAGCAGCAGAAGGGTTACTACGATGCCATGCTGAAGAACTTGGGCTACTACAAGGATGCAAACGACGTTCTCAACAACCCAGGTGTAAACAGCGCCCTGAACTCAGGTTATCTGACAGCGGGTGACGTGAAGTATGCCGACATCAACGGTAACGGTATGATTGACAATGGCGATAAGCGCCGTCTGGGTAAAAACCACACTCCACGCGGACAGTATGGTATCAATATGAACTTCCAGTATAAGGGATTCTACTTGAGCATGCTCTTCCAGGGTTCTACAGCATTCGACATGTATCTCTCTGGTGTAACAACCATGCAGACAGGTCAGGCTGGTCAGCTGCCTGTAGCTTACAAGTACCAGGAAGACAGCTGGACGCCAAGCAATACCAACGCCAAGTATCCACGTCTGATGGCAAATACTGGTTTGAATGCCAACAACAACTACCAGTATAGCGACTTCTGGCTGGTAAACGGTGCTTATCTGCGTATGAAGGACTTCCAGTTCGGTTACGACTTCAAGCACGCATTGCTTCGTGGTGTAAGCTGGTTGACCCGTGCCAAGGTAGGTATCTCTGGTCAGAACATCTTCACCATTTCTCAGGCAACCAAGTTTGGTCTCGACCCTGAGAACTCTTCAACCGAAGGATATGGCTATCCTGTAGAGCGAGTACTTGCATTAACTGTAAACTTAGGATTTTAATTAGTTATGATAAAGAATATTATTAAAATAGGAATGTTCGGTGTACTGGCATTGACCGCCGCTTCCTGCCAAGATACAATGGATACTCATCCAACAACGACATTTGACGAGGCTACGGTCTGGGGGTCAAAGGCTACCGCCAATGCTTTTGTCAATGCCACATACGACAATGTAATCAACATGTTCACAGGAAG
>JAIINY010000515.1:0-1000 GCA_022741625.1 Prevotella sp.
GCTATACGCTCTAAAACTATTTCCATATACAATAAATTTTTTCGTTCATTATTTTCAAGAAAATTTCCCAGATGCGATTCATTCCCCACTCTTGGAATGGGTCTTGATAAAAACTGAGTATTTGAGTAACTGAGTATTTGAGTCATTCTCCTTCACCTTGATGTAGCCACGGAAGAGCCAGTTGTTCAGCATCTTCATCGTGCCCTTCGCACTCATCTTATGCTCAACTCTCAAGGCTTCCACCTGCTGATAGTTGAACTCCTCAGGCAGGAATCCCAGGATACTTGCCGGACCCCTCTTGCTCTCCTGATCGCACTCCTGTTCCGCCTTCTTGATGGCATCGCCGAAGAAACGCATCTTGCAGTAGAGGTCGTAACGCTCGCTCCAGCGGATGAAATCCTCAATCTCAGGCTCCCACTGGTAACCGTTCGCCACATAGAGCACACAAGCCTTCAGATAGCCGATTACGTTGGCACGGAAACTCAGATTCTCATAGACCCTGTCCTGCGACAGACGGGAGAATTCCGCATTCTCATCCTTCAGTACCTCGGCAAGATGAAAAGCCTCCTTGCACTCCACCAGCCCCGAAGCCATGCAGAGATTATCGATGTAAGGTTTCAGAGAATTTCTGAATTCCTCATCATAGGTTCCATAGACGGGAATGTCCTCGCCGATGTCTCTTTCGGGGATAGTGCAGAAGTTGATACGGGAAACCGGACCATCGGTCAGCACACGCTTGAAATACCTGATGCCCTTATGGATGGTGGTAGAAGCATTCCAGTTGAAGCGGATGGTGACACGCTCGGTGACACTTTGGGTTCCGACTCGTGTCTGTCCATATAAGTTACCTGGGTCGAAGGCGAGGCACATGATGCGGAACTGCTGATAACCGCTACCCTTGAGTGCATCAAACTGGTCGATTTCGTTCAGCGAAGTATAAAGGAAATGTTCCTTAGCTTCAGCGGTACGCATCACGAAGGCAGGATTGGTCATATCGGCA
>JAIINY010000129.1:0-7928 GCA_022741625.1 Prevotella sp.
TGCTTGACCAGAAAAGACTTGATGAAATCAATAATATGGATTTACATAAATTGGAAATGTCATGAATATGCTGCTGCAGAATATGTTATTAGAACCATTTTGAATAGCAAATTTACATAGATGATAACTCCTTTTTATAACTTCAATCTGATAGAGGCTGATAAGGATGATAATAAATTCGTAGATTGTGCAATCGCAGCGCATGCCAAATGTATTGTTACCAATGACCATTATTATGATGTGTTGAAAACGATACCTTTCCCAAAAGTTGATGTTGTAAGGCTTGTTGATTTTTTGAAATATCAATAATAGGTGGTCATTAAATATTCCACTCAAATTTATATGGATAATTTGATGTCTTTGTGGCATCGCCTTTCTTAGCTTCTGTCCCTTCAGGGCGTGAGGGGGCAAGGTATCTAAAGTACTGTTGCGCAGACTTTGCGGAAGCAGTCGAGTTTCTTACCGCTCATTTCTGCTATGGATAAGTTCTCTTTGTTCACATCTTCTGGCTCAAATTCATAATTAATGGGCATTTATGCCGCAGACATTATCAAGCTGCTATTATCTTTTTTTTTAGTCAAGAATTAGAGAATTAGAGAACTTTTTTAGTTAATTTCTTGGAAGTTACGAAAGAAAAGTGTATCTTTGCAGCGAGAACATAAAATCGCAAAGATATGGCAAGATACATCAACCCATTCTCAGACTGGTCGTTCAAACGAATCTTCGGCCAGGAGTACAGCAAAGACTTGCTGATTGAGTTCTTGAACCAGTTGCTCCTGGGAGAGCAGCATATCACGGATGTGAAGTTTAAGGACAAGGAGATGTTGCCAGAAACAAAAGACCAGAGAGGTATCATCTACGACGTCTTTTGCGAAACTGACACAGGTGAGCACATTATCGTTGAAATGCAAAACAGGAGCCAGACCTATTTCATCGACCGGTCTCTCTACTATGCATCGAAGACGATAGTAGACCAAGGCATAAAAGGACAATGGGATTATCATCTCACACCCGTTTATGTTATCTGTTTCATGAACTTTGATGTAGATGAAAATACACCCAAGAAGTTCAGAACAGACGTTGTGCTGGCAGACAAGGATAGCGGAGAGGTTTACTCTAACAAAATCCGCTTCATCTATTTGGTAATGCCTCTTTTCAAGAAGAAAGAGGAAGAGTGTACTACGTTCTTAGATTGTTGGATTTATAATTTGAAGCATATGGAAACTTTGGAACAAATGCCTTTTGAGGCTCAGCATAAGATATTCAAGAGACTGGCAGAAATAGCCGACTCCAAGACTCTGACCAAAGAGGAACAGGAGAAATACGATAACAGCATGATGGTCATGTGGGACAATTATGCGGTATATAAGCATGCTGAGGAGAAAGGAATGAAAAAAGGTATAGAGAAAGGTATAGAGAAAGGTATAGAGAAAGGTATAGAAAAAGGAGAAAAAAAGAGAAATAAAGAGATTGCTTTGAACCTATTGACATACAATACTCCAATAGATGTCATTGCAAAATCCACCGGCTTATCTATCGAAGAGATCAAGAATTTGGAACAATATAATAAACAAAGCTTTCGCAAGTGATTCAAGTACGAGCTTTTGAGCCTTTAGCCCGTACCTGAACCACATATGGAAGTTGTGTAGGTGATTATCAAATATTCCACTCATTTATATGGGTATTTTATGGCATCGTCTTTCTTTGGTTTTGCACCGATGGATGCAAGATTTCATAGAAATGCATCTTATCTGCTTCCAAAAATAAGCAATATTCTTGTAACTTCCAAATATTTAGCTGTTTTTGGGGCTTCTTCTTTTGTGTTTTCATAAGAAAAACGTAAATTTGCAATAAATGTAGAACGTTATAATGTAAAGGTTATGGCAGCAACGGTATTAAACCGTACACAAGTACACCTCTTGCAAATAATAAATAAAGCGTATGCCGGATAAAATGACCATAGAACAGCGCCACAATAACATGGCGGCAATCAAGGGCAAGGATACCAAACCGGAGATTCTTGTCAGGAAGTTCCTATGGGCTAGGGGATTCAGGTATCGGCTCAATCATCCACGGTTGCCGGGAAAACCGGATATTGTGCTCAGAAAGTATCGTACCTGCATTCTGGTGAATGGATGTTTCTGGCATGGACATGAAGGATGCAAGTACTATGTGGTGCCGAAATCGAATACCCAGTTCTGGCAGGATAAAATCAGGAGAAACCGGGAGAGGGACCATGAGGTGCTGCATCGGTTGGCAGAAATGGGATGGCATACCATCGTCATCTGGGAATGCGAGCTGAAACCGGCTGTCAGGGAGAAGACGCTGGAGTCGCTTGCCTTTACGCTGAACCATATCTTCCTGGAAGATCATCATATCAGAAGATATGAATTGCCGGAAGAAAAACCGGCCATGGTGGCGGAGCCGGATCCAAGGCATCGTGAATAAGACCCTCTCTGCTTTTGCTTCGATAGCATAAAAAATCCCCTGATGGATTCTCTGAAGAGCTGCATCAGGGGATAGGCGTTTTACTTTATTAATCTTTTACTTTATAGCCTTACCTGTCTGGCTATAGCCGTCCAGCTGCTTGGCATTGGTGATTGCCTTGCGCGAACAGTAGTTGAAATCTACCTTCTTGTCACCATTGCTAGACTTCCAGCGGATGGTGAGCTTCACAGTCTTGCCATTGGTGTCTGGCAGGGCATCGTTGAGGTTGAAGGCTACCAGGGCATCGCCTACACGGTACTTGGCATCACCATTCTGATTGTGACGAAGCTCTACCTCGTATGGATTCTCTGGATTCACACCGGTGAGAAGGTTGATGATGTGTGGCTTCTGACCGCCCCAGAGAGCACGGAAGCGGAGAGTGAGATAACCATCCTCGGCTACTGTTACCCAATCGCGAACGATATCTACCTCATCATTGCCATACTTCGCATCGTTCTCTGCCGGAGTAGAGAGATAAGGTGCTGGCTTCTTGGTGAGAATGCTGTCAATCCAGTTGACATGCACTACCTGAGAATACTTGTCGCTCTTCTCATCGGTAGCTGTATAGTTAACGAGTGCTCTAACCTCCTTGCCATCAAAGACTGGAGTCTTGAGGTTCTTGGCGAGCAATGTGGTGTTGTCATCCAACTGTAGGTAGCAGGCATCTGCATTCTGCTTGACAGTTACTAGGGCATTAGGCAAAACCTGATCCCAGTTGGTATCATCATCAGTGTCACACGACTGGAAGGTGAATGCTGACATCAGCAGGGCTACTGCGAGCCCGATTTTCTTGAAATTGATCTTTCTCATAACTTTTTCTTTTTAAATCTTTCTGTCTATAAAATGCCCGAAGATGCGAAATCTTGCTTCTGATTTGGCAAAAGAAAGTTAAATGTAATTTTGAGATTCCCATTTATTTTGTAGTGTCTTCAATTTACACTACCTTTGCAGAAAGTTGTTGCGCCCTGACTGGGGATGCAGCGAATAGCTTAATAGAAATAGGTAGATGAATAAGATTATCAAGAAGATTTTCAGATCACTTATGTATATAGTAGGCATCGGAGCTATGACACTGGTGCCCGATGCCTGGCTGTGGCATATCGGAGTGGGGGAGTGGCCTCTGCCGCTAGCCATCCTCTGGTGGATTCCCTCTCTGCTCATCATCCTGGCTGAGGTGGGACTACAGTTGGGCAAGTTTCATCGCACATCGGTGAGAGTACTTTTCTCTCTCATTCTTTTCTCTGTGATGCCGAAGGTGGTATTCATCCTCTTCGAATTCCTCATGCCTTGGTTCTTCGCCATCCTGCCTGCCCTGGCTGTGATGGGATGGTTCCTCTATGGATTCGTAGAGGGATGGAAGCGACTGGAGGTGAAATACGTGACTTATTCTTCTGCCGATCTGCCTCCTTACTTTGATGGCTATAAGATTCTGCATTTCACGGATCTGCATCTCGGTACCTTTCCGAAGAGTGCCGACTTCGTGAAGAAGGTGGTGGAAAGAGCCAATGCCGAGGGGGTGGAGATGATGCTCTTTACCGGCGACCTGGTGAACAATGCTGCCGATGAGGTGGAACCTTATGTGGAAGATCTGAAGAAGATGCATGCTCCTGATGGTATCTTCTCGGTTTGGGGCAATCACGATTACTGCGAATATAATACCAACCACAGTCTGAGTGCCTTGAGAAAGAACCGCCGGCTCCTCTTCCAGTTGCAGAATGAGATGGGATGGCATCAGTTGATGAACGAGCATTTTACGGTATCGCACGGTATGGCTTCGATAGAAATCATCGGTGTGGAGAATGCCGGACAGCCTCCGTTTACCAATCGCAGTAACCTGAAGAAGGCGATGAAGGGAGTGGCGAAGGATGCTTTCAAGATAGTGCTTACCCACGACCCGCACCATTGGAGAAGGGAAGTACAGAAGACCGGAGCTCATCTGACTCTGGCGGGACATACTCATGCCGGACAGTTGAAGATTGGTAACTTCACTCCTGCCCACATGGCTTTCAAGGAGTGGGGTGGAGAATACTGGCTGGGCAAGCAGCTGCTCTATGTTTCTGCCGGATTGGGCGGATCATTCCCTTTCCGACTGGGGGCCTGGCCTGAGATGACGGTCATCACCCTGAAGCGTGACCTGGGTTAGAAAATAGACTGGTAGTCAGGCATCTTACAGTTCCCGAAAAATAGGATAAAAATGTTAATTTACTGGTGCAAACTGTTAAGTTTTGGTTAAAAAATCGATATTTATTCATTTAGATGAAAAATTATCGCTTAAAAATTTGGTAACTCAAAAATTAATCGTATCTTTGCATCAGTTTTCGCATATATTTGGGCAAATGGGGGGTGTCGAGAGACTGTACTCCATTTGTTTTTTTGCCCAAAAAGCGAAATCTCGCTTTTTCCGCTCATTTTTATAATAAGAAATAAGCAAGGTATTCGCCAAGAATACTCATCATAAAGTTCAAAGTTTAAAGTTCAAAGTAAAATGAAGATTCCCGTAGAAGAACAATATAAATTCGTGAAACTTACTCTCCCGGATGGAAGCAAGGCTGAAGGAATGTCGGTGTTGCTGCATGCTTGTTGTGCACCCTGTTCATCGGCTATCGTAGAGTGTATGCTTCGCAATGGCATGAAGCCAACCGTGTATTTCAGCAACAGCAATATCTATCCGCAGCAGGAGTTCGATATCCGCAAACACGAACTGATGAGATTCCTGGAGGCGCAGCAGGTGCCCTATGTTGAGGATGAGTACGACCATGAGGAGTGGCTGGCTACCATCAGGGGATTGGAGAAGGAACCGGAGCGGGGAAGCCGCTGCTCGGTGTGTTTCCAATATCGTCTGACCCATGCAGCCAAATATGCCCAGGAACATGGATTCCATCTGCTTACCACCACGCTGGCTTCATCGAGATGGAAGAACATCAAGCAGATAGATGCCGCAGGACATATTGCGGTAGAAGGATGTCCTGATGTAGAGTGGTGGGATATGAACTGGAGAAAGGGTGGTTTGCAGAACCGCCGAGGAGAATTGCTGAGACAGAATGAATTCTATAACCAGCTATATTGCGGTTGTGAATTCAGCATGAGATAAGATTAAAAAAGGCTGCTTCCCGCTTCGGGAAACAGCCTTTTATCGTATTTATGAAAGACCTGTAATCTCACCATTAACCACATCGATGCGCTCAGCCTGTGGGCTCTTTGGCAAACCTGGCATACGCATGATAGGACCCGCGATGACTACGATCATCTCGGCACCCATATTCACGGTGATGTCGCGAACGTGGAGTTCGAAACCTTCTGTAGGACCGTATGCCTTGGCATCAGTAGAGAAGCTATACTGAGTCTTGGCGATACAGATAGGGAACTTCTCGGCACCCAACTTCTTGATTTCCTCGATCATAGACTTGGCAGAATCGCTCAAGGTTACGCTGCCGGCACCATAGAGGTTGAAGGCAACATCCTCGATCTTCTTCTCTACAGGCTCATCGTCATCGTAAGTGAAGTAGAGAGGTGCTGATGGATGCTCATCGATGGTCTTCACAACGAGCTCAGCCAATTCCATTGCACCCTTGCCACCTTCGGCGAAGGCATTGTTGACAGCGAATCCGCAGCCCATCTCCTCGCAGTGCTTGCGCAATACCTCGATTTCCTCATCGGTATCAGTAGCAAACTTATTGAAGGCGATGACTACAGTCTGACCAAAGCTCTGCAGGTTCTTCACATGCTTGTCGAGGTTCCAATAGCCAGCTTCCATACCAGCTACGTTTGGCTTCTTGATGTCTTCCTGAGCTACGCCACCATGCATCTTCAATGCCTGGAGAGTAACGACGAGAACAGTAAGGTCTGGCTGCAAACCAGTCTTGCGGCACTTGATGTTGTAAAACTTCTCTGCGCCGAGATCAGCACCGAATCCAGCCTCTGTGATGGCATAGTCGCCATATTCGAGAGCTGCTGCTGTAGCCATCACAGAGTTACAGCCATGAGCGATGTTGGCAAAAGGACCGCAGTGAACGAAAGCAGGAGTTCCCTCTGTGGTCTGAACCAGGTTTGGCTTCAGGGCATCGAGGAGGAGGGCAACAATACTGCCACCTACACCCATATCCTTGACGGTGAATGGCTTGTCATCCTCTGTGATACCCAGGAGAATATTGTCGATGCGACGACGGAGGTCGTCAACACTTGTTGCGAAACACATAATAGCCATAATCTCTGAAGCTGGAGTGATATCGAATCCTGCCTCTGTCTCAATACCGTTCTTATCACCGATACCGGTGATGATGCGGCGGAGACCACGGTCATTCACATCCATCACGCGGCGCCAGAGAATCTTCTTGAGCTTGAAGCCTTCAGCTTCGTGCTGGAAACGGTAGTTATCGAGCAGGGCAGCAATCATGTTGTTAGCCTCTGTGATAGCGTGGAAGTCGCCAGTGAAGTGAAGATTGATCTTATCCATAGGCAATACCTGGGCATAACCGCCGCCGGCAGCACCACCCTTCATGCCGAAGCAAGGTCCGAGAGATGGTTCACGCAGGGCAACGACAGCCTTCTTGCCAATCTTCTGCATACCGAGGGCGAGACCTACAGATACGGTGGTCTTGCCATTGCCTGCCTTGGTAGGGCTGATAGCAGTGACGAGGATGAGATGATGTTTTTTAAACTTGTTGGTGTCGATTTTGTCCGTAGTAATCTTAGCGATGTAACGGCCGTAGTTCTCTACTTGGTCTTCATGGATTCCAAGTTCAGCTGCAACCTCATTGATGGGGCGCAATTTTACTGATTTAGCTATTTCAATATCTGTCAACATAAAAAATGTATTTGTATTTTGCTGCAAAGATACGCAAAAGTATTCACATAATGGCATATCAATGTATAAAAAAAACAAAAAGTGGGGGAGAAGGAGTTTATTATATACTAAAAAAGGAGTTTTAATATAAACGAAAAAAGGAGTTTTAATATAAACGAAAAAAGAGGCAGATTCACATCTACCTCTTTTTTGCAATCTAACTAACTTTCTATTCTCCAATAGAAATACTACATTTTAAACTATATGTGTTAATTATCCACAGTCAGCCTGTGGCTGACCAAACCTATGAACTATCTTTTTATTTTCTAACGTAGAGCTTAAAGCCCTTGACGCTGCCCGGTGCCCCCTGCTCGGCACGTGGCAGATACTCGAAGGCTGAAATGGTAACCTCCTTACCCATATCCACGATTCCGAGATGTGGGAAGTTGGCGCCCTTCTCGGTCTGCCAGTAGGTGCTTTCCTGGAGGTCGAACATCTTGTCGAGAGTAGAGTTACCCTTCTCGCTGTCTGCGTAGTAAGCCACCCAGTTGTTGCGGTCGATGCGGTTGCCCTGTGCATCCTGGAGATAAACCTCGGCGATGGCAATCTGGCTGTCACCACTCTGGCTGCTCTCTGCCTGGATGGCGAAGTAGCGACC
>JAIINY010000130.1:0-7895 GCA_022741625.1 Prevotella sp.
TGGATGATGTATCTCATGCCATTGATGTTCTTCTTCATGTTCAATGACTACTCAGCAGGTTTGAACTTCTACTACTTCATCTCATTGTTCTTCAGTGCCGCAATCATGTGGACCTTGCGCAAGACCACCAACGACGAGAAACTCCTCGCCATTCTAGAGAAGCGCTATCAGGAGAACAAGAACAACCCTAAGAAGGCAAGCGGCCTTATGGCAAGAATGCAGGCCCTCCAGGAGTTGCAGCGCCAGCAGCAGGAAGAGATGCAGCGTAAGCAGGCAGAACTGAACGAGAAAAAGAATAATCTCGGAAAATAAAGTTTTCTAGATAATAATTAAAGCGTAATGATTACCACCGGTAAAGGTATTCGTTACGCTTTTTTTATTTCCCAAAGGATTCATTACGGATTTACCCCCGAAAAGGTATAATTTGTTAAATGATATTATAAATTATACCTTTTCGGGGGTATTTTCATTTTTTATTCGTATATTTGTCCCCGAAAGGGTATAAAACAAATAAAATATGAGCAATGCATTATCATCATACGTCAAGGAGATGCGCAAGCAATTCGGATTGACCCAGGTAGATCTGGCGGCGAAATCGGGCGTAGGCCTAAGATTCGTAAGAGAACTGGAACAGGGAAAGGAAACGCTGCGACTCGACAAAGTAAACCAAGTCCTCCTCTTGTTCGGTCAGGAAATCGGTCCCGTTCCCATCAGAAAAGAATAAAAAAACAAGATACAATGAAGAAAATATTATTATCATTTTTAGCAGCTATCGGCTTATCAACTACGGGCTGCTCAGCACAGGCAAGTCAGGCAAGTCAATCAGCCACATCTGATTCATCCGCAAAATCAGCCCCATCCGACGGCATCATCGTATTGGCTCCACAGGCCTTTATCAACCAGGCAAAGGCGGATACCACCAGCTTCCTCCTCGATGTACGCACCCCAAAGGAATATGCAGAAGGTCATCTGGCAGGTGCCCAACAACTGGATTACCTCAATCCCGAAACATTCGATGCTGGCATTAAGCAGCTGGATAAATCCCGCACCTATTATATTTATTGCAGAAGCGGAAAGCGGAGCCATGGTGCATGCCTGAAAATGAAGAAGCAAGGCTTTAAGGTCTATGATATGGAAGGGGGAATCCTCAACTGGACAAAGCTCGGAATGCCGGTGGAAAGATAAAAATTACCCCCGAAAAGGTATAATTAATCAAATCTCGCGATTAACTATACCCCTTCGGGGGTATTTTATTTTATTCGAATCTATTTCTTCAACAGAATCCAATCCAAATTTACTTCTTCAATACCGGCTCGCAGGTGATGCTGACACCAAGCTTCTTGAAAATCTTCTGATCCACATCACTCAGCATCACGGTGCAATGAGCCTGGCAGCCACGGAGTTTTGGCAACTGCTCCAAAGCTTTCTTGCAGTTATCATCATTCTCTGAGAGAACAGAGAGGGCTACAAGAACCTCATCGGTATGAAGACGAGGATTATGACCACCGAGATAATTAATCTTGGTATGCTGGATAGGCTCAATCATCGACTGAGGAATCAACTTCAACTCGTGGTCGATACCAGCCAGATGCTTGGTTACATTCAAAATCAATGCCGCACTACAACCCAGCAACTCGCTGCTGTGACCGCAGATAATCGTACCATCCTCCAATTCAATCGCAGCAGAGGTATGGCCTGTCTCCTTCTTATGATCCTTAGCCGCTACGGTTACCTTGCGATAAGCGGTAGTAATCTTAGCCTGCTTGAAGAGCATCTGGATCTTGCTGATCTCCTCCTCGTTGCATGCACCAGCTGCCATCTTGTTGGTAGCCGCATAGTAACGGCGGATGATTTCATTCTTGGATGCCTCGCAGCAAGCCTCATCATCAGAGATGCAGAAGCCCACCATATTCACACCCATATCGGTAGGTGACTTATAAGGATTACTTCCGTAGATACCCTCAAACAGCGCATTGAGTACTGGATAAATCTCTACGTCACGGTTGTAATTGATGGCAATCTTATTGTAAGCTTCCAGATGGAATGGGTCGATCATGTTCACATCGTTGAGATCGGCAGTAGCTGCCTCGTAAGCGATGTTCACCGGATGCTTCAATGGGAGATTCCATACAGGGAATGTCTCGAACTTAGCATAGCCTGCACGCACGCCACGCTTGTTCTCGTTATAAAGCTGGCTCAGGCAGACAGCCATCTTACCGCTACCAGGACCCGGAGCAGTAACAATCACCAGCGGACGCTCAGTCTCCACATAATCATTCTTGCCGAAGCCCTCATCAGAAGCAATGAGATCTACATCATGAGGATAACCCTCGATGAGATAATGGCAGTAAGTCTTAATGCCCTCACGCTCCAAGCGCTGCTTGAAGGCAATGGCTGCAGGCTGACCGTTAAAATGAGTAATAACAACAGAACCCACCATAAAACCACGGTTTTGGAACTCACCACGCAGGCGAAGCACATCCTCATCGTAAGTGATACCCAGATCGGCACGCTTCTTGTTCTTCTCAATATCGGCAGCACTGATTACGATAACAATCTCGATGCTATCGCTAATCTTCTGAAACATGCGCAGCTTACTATCAGGCTGGAAACCTGGCAAAACGCGGCTGGCGTGATGGTCATCGAAAAGCTTACCTCCCAATTCGAGATAAAGCTTTCCATCAAACTGTGAGATTCTCTCCTTGATATGTTCGGACTGAATCTTCAGATACTTCTCGTTGTCAAATCCTATTTTCATTGTGTTTTATATATTTTGCGTGCAAAATTACAAAAAAAGTATCGTTCTAACAAATCTTTTATCCGAAAAAACAGAAGAGAGCTGCTACACGTAGGCTTTCAGCAACATCTCACCCCCTATCAGGAAGGCAAAGACGAGGAAGATAAATATATACAACTGCTCCTTGAGGACAAAATCCAAGATATGAAAATGCTTGTTGTCATACTCCTCAAGATAGTTTTTATAATCCATCCACATCAGGGAAAAAGCCCCCAATGCAATGGATAATATAATACATACATCTACTATATCGGCTAGACCAGTCGATTGAAATAAAGAAAAGCCTGTCATTTTGCTGTTCATTTAAAAGTTAATAAGAATCATTATCATCTACTAGTATTTAGCGATGCAAAGATAATGAAAATCTTATAACTTGACTGTTTCATTGCTCTAGAAAATAGTTTCATTCCTATCAAATAGGTGTTTCATTGGTAGGAATGAAACTGTTTTTCGCAGCATTCTACCGGTTTTTCCGAACAGAGTCTCTCCATTGTCCTGGCGTAAATCCCGTCTTAGCCTTGAAAATCTTATAGAGATGGGCGTGGGATGAGAAGCCGCATTCTGAAGAAATGGTATCATTGCTGTACCTGCGTTCTTCCAGCAGCATACGCTGCGCCTCCTTGAAACGGATATCGCTGAGCCAGATTCTGAAACTGCTCTTCAGACAATTCTCGAAATACATACTCAATTCATTGCGAGGAATGCCCAACTTAACAGAAAGCATCGGCATATTTACCGTACAGTCTCTGTAGCCACCCTTGTCACACCAGCTGGCAAGCATCGATTCTATGATAGAGATTTTCTCAGAACCCAATCCCACTTCCTCACTCTCTTCCATCACCTCAAGAGGTTCATCGGCTGTTTCCAGCTCCAGTCTCACCTCCGCAGGAATCATATTATAGCCATATCCCAGGAAACTGACGGTAAAGGAAATCAATGAAAAAAGTATCAGCGGTGCCACGCAATAAAGAAGCGGACGATAGCAGACAGCACCTACCATCGCCAAAGCCAAAAAACCCACCATACCATAACTGGCATAGGCGTATCTATCAAAAGGAAGCAAGTCTTCCGTGGTGTTTTCTTCGATAATCTTTCGATGATAACGCATCTCGATAACCGTGGTATAAATGCTATATATGATGTTAACAGCAAACAATGCGAGCATCACATAAAGCCATTCGCCCATGTGCATCCCCCTAGGAGTATCATTGTATCCAAAAAAGAAACAAATCAATATCAATGCATAACTCACACATCCCATCAAGACAAACTTTTTCCGCCCGCTACGATAACAAATTAAGCTATAAGTCGCATAGGAAATAAAGAAAGAAACAGGAGAATAGAAGAGAACATTGACAACAGCTCCTATCTCATCACCTTTAGCACGGAAACCACAAGTCATTTGCAAGACATAATGCCATGCAAGTACAAACATAGAAAAAGCAAGGAGCCAACGAGACACCTCGTAACGACGGTTGGTCCAGCGAATCTGAAACCTAGACAAAACCAATATCAAGCCCAACATCGACACTATAATGCAGCAAGCAAACTGCACAAGAAACAATGTATTCATTTACTAAATATTTATATCTTTACTTATATTCCTGAAAATTTAGCATTGAAAGCTAAACTGTATCATTTCAGTTGCAAATATACGAAAAAAAACGCATACTTTAGTAAAGAAAGAAGAATAATTTTGTTATCTCATTAATTTTCTGTAACTTTGCACGGAATATTCTGAAGATTGCAACAAATTATTAATAATATCTAAAAATATGATTAAAGCGATGATTTTGGCTGCAGCAGCTCTCACCATGGGAGCAAATACAGCCGATGCACAGACTATGATTGAAAAGAACAACATCAAGGTGGAGAACCACCTGATGACCCCAGAAGCTCTTTGGGCGATGGGTAGAATCGGTGCCGCTGAAGCTTCGCCTAACGGCAAGCAGGTGGTTTACCAGGTAGGTTACTACAGTGTAAAGGAGAACAAGGGCCACCAGATGCTCTTCATCATGGATGCCAATGGCAAAAACCAGAAGGCACTGACCACTGATGCCAAGAGCGAGACTGATGCCGCCTGGATTCAGGGCGGACAGAAGATTGCCTTCATCCGTGGCGGACAGCTCTGGAGCATGAATCCAGACGGTACTGGCAGAAAGCAGCTCACCAACGACGAATTGGGCATCCAGGGATTCCGCTTCTCTCCAGATGGCAAGAAGGTAATCCTCATCAAGGAGTTGCCTTATCACGGAACCATCAAGAAGAATCCTTCTGATCTTCCTCTGGCTACAGGTCGTCTCGTTACCGACATGAACTATCGCCACTGGGATCACTACGTAGAGAGTATCCTTCATCCTTTCGTGGCTGATGTTGCTGAGGATGGCACCATCAACGCCGGCGAGGATATCCTGAAGGATGAGCCTTTCGAGTGCCCTATGGCTCCATTCGGTGGCATCGAGCAGTTGGCTTGGAGTCCGGATTCCAAGACCATCGCCTATACCTGTCGCAAGAAGGAGGGCTTGCAATATGCCATCTCTACCGATTCAGACATCTACCTATATAATATAGGTACGCGCGAGACCAAGAACCTCTGCAAGGAGTCTGGTTATGTAGAGCCTAAGATTGATGCAACCAAGAGCATGAAGAACCAGGCTGTAAATGCACCTGAAAATCTGAAGAACAATCCTGGTTACGACATCAACCCTCAGTTCTCTGCCGACGGCAAGTACGTGGCATGGCAGAGTATGGCTCGCGACGGATACGAGAGCGACCGCAACCGTCTCTGTGTCTATGAGCTTGCGTCCGGCAAGAAGAGCTATGTATCAGACAAGTTCGACTCCAACGTAGAGGGCTTCGTATGGAACAAGGACAACAAGAGCCTCACCTTCATCGGTGTATGGCACGGAACCCTGAACCTCTATCAGGCAAACTTCAAGGGCGAAGTAAAGCAGATTACCAACGAGTGGGCTGACTACGGAAGCATCTCGCTTGCCAACAACGGCAACAAGCTTCTTGCTACCAAGGCTAGCATGAGTCATCCTACTGATATCTACATCGTAACTCCAGGCAAGGATGCCAAGAGCACCAAGGTAGAGCAGATTACCCACGAGAACGACCATATTCTGAACCAGTTGAATCTGGGTAAGTGTGAGCAGCGTTGGGTAAAGACTACCGACGGCAAGCAGATGCTGGTATGGATCATGTTGCCATCTAATTTCGATGCCAACAAGAAGTACCCTACCCTTCTCTTCTGCGAGGGTGGTCCTCAGAGTCCGGTAAGCCAGTTCTGGAGCTACCGCTGGAACATCCAGATCATGGCAGCCAACGGCTATGTAGTCGTATTGCCAAACCGCCGCGGTCTCCCTGGTTTCGGAAGTGCATGGAACGAAGAGATTTCTGGCGACTGGACAGGCCAGTGCATGAACGATTATCTTTCAGCTATTGATGATGCTGCCAACAATCTTCCTTACGTAGACAAGGATCGTCTGGGTTGTGTAGGTGCCAGCTTCGGTGGTTTCTCAGTATACTATCTTGCCGGTCATCACAACAAGCGTTTCAAGGCATTCCTCGCTCACGATGGTGCTTTCAACCTGGAGAGCATGTACACCGATACCGAGGAGGCTTGGTTCTCTAACTGGGAATACGAGGATGCTTACTGGAACAAGGACCAGACTGCCAACGCCAAGAAGACTTACGAGAACAGTCCTCATAAGTTTGTAGACAAGTGGGATACTCCAATCCTCTGCATCCACGGCGAAAAGGATTACCGTATCAATGCCAACCAGGGCATGGGCGCCTTCAATGCAGCCCGCATGCGTGGCATCCCAGCCGAGCTCCTCATCTATCCTGATGAGAACCACTGGGTATTGAAGCCACAGAACGGCGTGCTCTGGCAGCGCACTTTCTTCGGCTGGTTGGACAAGTGGTTGAAGAAATAATATATAAAAAAGGCTTGCTCCGTAATGAAGCAAGCCTTTTTTATATATTATAATTCTAAGATTTAGCTTACGCGATTCAACTTCTTGATGATAGAGAAGATGAAGAGAGCTGAAACCAGACAGATACCTGCGAGAACACCCCAGATGGCAATGAGGTTGAAGTTCTGACCCCACATGATGCCAGGAATCATAACCAACTGGTTACCGATGGCAGTTGCACCAAACCAGAGACCCATCATCAAACCTGCATACTTTGGAGGAGCTACCTTCGATACAAATGAAATACCGATTGGAGAAAGCAGAAGCTCTGCGAATGTAAGGATGAGGTATGTAGAGATGAGGAGGTTAGCACTTACACGTGTACCCTCTGTAGCAGGATCGCCCTGTGTCAAAGGAAGCTCCAAACCCATAGAACCTACAGCCATCCATACGAAACCGAGAGCAGCAACGAGCATACCCAAACCAATCTTCTCTGGCGATGTAGGCTCCTTGCCAATCTTGTGGAGCCATGAGAACAAAGCAACGCTCACTGGTGTCAATGCCACTACATAGCATGGGTTGAACTGCTGGAAGATAGGAGCCTCAACATCTACGGAACCTTCAAGGTTACTGTACTTGTAGAAGAGGAAAGCAATGGCAGCAACGATGACGCCAAGAGAGATGCCCTTACCCTTGCCGGTCTTGCTCTGTGCCAGACCGAAACAACCGTAGACCACGAAGATGCAGGCTACGAGGTTGGTAACGTCGAATGCCATTGACTGCAGACCCACTGAAGTCTTCTGTGTATAATCGCGGGCAAAGAGTGTCAATGTATTACCGTTCTGGTGGAAAGCCATCCAGAAGAAGATAACCACAGCGAATACGAGACAGAGGCAGATGATGCGCTCCTTGGTCTCAGCCTTAGAAAGTTCGTTTGTCTCCTTGGCAGAAGTCTTATCATCCTTACTCTTGGTCTCAGAAGCAAGAACATGCTTGTATGTAAAGCTGAAGGCATAGTAGATAGCGATACTAACAATAAGCGAAGCACATGCCACGGCGAATGCGAAGTGGTATGAATCTTCCACCGACACGCTCAGGCTCTCCTGCGCCCACTTCATAATCTTGATGGCAGCAGTAGGAGCAAACATAGCACCGATGTTGATAGCCATATAGAAGAG
>JAIINY010000131.1:0-7893 GCA_022741625.1 Prevotella sp.
CTTTCTTTAGTTGCTTAGAGTAATACTTGATTTCTCAAAAGCGAGTGCAAAAGTACTAACTATTTTCCATTCCACCAAATTTTTCGAGAAGAAAGTTGCATTTTTCTTTCAAATTTAACACTCATAAACACTTTTCGTGCTTTAAATCCGTTTTTCTCCTAATTATATATATACGCGCGAAAGAACGTTTGTGTTCGAGCACACGTAAAAGAAGATGCATTCGAGGCTTTTCTACCAAATGAATAGAGAACTACTTTCAAAAATACTCTTCACTCTTCACCAAACAGGCTAAACCACCGGTAAACACAGGGATTGTAGGCGGTGAAGAGTGGTGGTGCACTCTTCACCACTCTTCACTACTCTTCATCCAAACCATTTTAGAGAAAAAGAATATCAGACAAGCAAATGTTCCGCCATCTATGATGACCAAGCCTTAGCATCTATGATGACCAAGCCTTAGCATAAATGATGACCAAGCCTTAGCATAAATGATGACCAAACCTTGGAATAAAAAATAGCTGAGCCTTACGATAAGTGAAGAGTGGTGAAGAGTGGTGAAGAGTGGCGGTGCACTCTTCACCTCCCACAACCCTAGTGTTTATCGGGGTTTCAGCCTGTTTGGTGAAGAGTGAAGAGTAAAAGCGAGAATAGGATTTTTACGAGCAAATCGCCCCTGATTATAGGCCGAGAGGAGTGGTCGAACCGAAGTGATAGTCCTGAGGTATTCTTTCTCCCGACGTATCGTTTCTTGCCTGGCAATGGCACAAAGTTGCCCAGGCAAAGGGCAATATCTTGCCATAACCAGGCACTAAGAGGAATAAGGCTCCGTAAAATAACGGAATAAATGTTAATAATGAGCAGATATAATGGCAGATTCAAGAAATGGCATTATCTTTGCACACGTTATATTGTGGCATAATCTTCTTTGCCATCAAGAAACAACAAAAGATCAACTAAATTAGAAATTAGAATTATGACAGAAAAAGAAATGTACAATCTGATAAATAGTCAGAACGGACAGTCAAGCAACGGCTTCGCTGTCAACGAGAAAGAGCGTGGATTAAGCGGTGTATTCTCCGCACTGATGCGCAAGGTTTATACTTGGATGACATTGGCACTCGTCATTACTGGTGTTACTGCTTACGGCGTTGCCAGCAGTCCTACCCTGTTGATGACTCTGATGACAAGCCGCGGTCTGCTTTTCGGTCTTATCATTGCAGAACTCGCCTTGGTGTTCATCATCACCGGAGCCTTGAACCGCCTGTCGCTGAGTACAGCCACTCTGCTCTTCATCATCTACTCGGTACTGAATGGAGCGATGCTATCTTCGGTATTTGCAGTATATACAATGACCAGCATTGCCAAAGTCTTCTTCATCACCGCCGGCACATTCGGAGCGATGGCCTTCTACGGATACACCACCAAGAAGGATCTCACCTCTCTCGGCAAGATTCTCTTTATGGCGCTGATTGGTCTGATTATCGCCACCGTAGTTAATATGTTCCTGAAGAGTTCCGGATTTGAATACATCTTGAGCTATGCGGGTGTAGCCATCTTCGTAGGTCTGACAGCCTGGGACAGCCAGAAAATCAAGATGATGCTCCAGACACAGTACGATATGAGCGAGGGTGCTCAGAAGCTGGCTCTCATCGGAGCCTTGACTTTGTATCTCGACTTCATCAACCTCTTCCTCTACCTGCTGCGTATTTTCGGAAGTAACAAGGAATAAGAGAAGCATCACTTAAAACGCAAAAAAAGAGTTTTAAGATCATCATAAACAAAAGAAAGGTTGGCCTGCCCTCTTCGGGTTAGCCAACCTTTTTTGATTTGTGTCCATCAAAAGCAAATGATAAATAAACCTAATCTAGAAAATTCTGCCACAAAGATACAACTTTTCCCGAAACCTCGGGTGTCATTGGGTAAAAACATAGGTTCAAAAGAACAAAATCTTCCCCCACATCCCGACTCTTCAAGGAGTCATTGCGTAAATTCCGGAGAGCCATTGCATCAATTCTCCTGATTAGCTTATACTTACATTTGCGCACGATATTCATTAGGCGAACATTCGTGTGCAGCGACAAAAGCCCTGCGAAAAGTAGAAACAGAATTGAATCCAGACTTTTCAGCCACTTCCAACACCGTATAGGAAGATGTGCGAAGCAGCTGGGTAGCATGCTCCACCCGATAATTATTCACGAAATCATAGAAAGTCTGCCCATTCTCCACATTAAAGAAGCGGCTCAGATAAGTACGATTCGTACCTGCCATACGCGCCACATCCGACAGCTTGAGCTTGGGATTGAGATAAATCTTCTCCTCTTCGAAAAGCTGCCGTACTGTCGCCGCCAGTCCTTGAGCCACATTTCCATCGTCCAGGCCATCACCAATAGGTCCGGCATCAGAATCTGTCAGTTCATCAATAACCGACTCATGCCTATAGACAAAATAGCATATAAACATCCATATAGCCAAAGACAACACCATGTAGAGATCATCAAAATTTACATTGATGACAAAGCAGCTCATCGTCCAGATAATCAATATCAGGAAACAACTGCTCAGGATAGCCAGAAGCCAGTTGAGATTGATGTTCTCCTGATAAGAAAACCGCTCCTTCAGCTGGCGATGGTAGCGCCTGATGAGGAAGAACATCACGACGAAAGTGGTAAGACCATAAACAGCTCCCCACACCGTAAGGATGTAGAAATAGATATTGTTGCCCGTCACACAATAAATGGCAGGAAGCAACACAAACGGCAATTCCAGCATCACCGCCTTACGCCAGGTAGTCCATCCCGGCTTCACCAATTCCATCAGCACAAAGCTGTAGAATGGTATGATGAACATATCGGCAGCTGATATGAGGAACCAGTTTTCCTCATTGCCGAAGCCAGTGAAATAGAAGGATAGAATATCCTTCAGGCACTGTGCATCTACTATCAGCATCAAGATCATGATGAGGCGAAAGAGCCTGTCACTGCCCTTGCGCCAGAACATCCATGCCATCATGGAAAAAAACATCATGCTCATGCCATAAACGAATCCAGTTATTGCATCCATAAGTTACTTATCATTTAGCAGTTCAGTATAATAGGTCCGGCAGAATGACCGGGCATTACATTCCATCCAGTCATATCTTTGGGTTATTTCATCTGGAAATGCAATTCTCCACCAGTCAATATCTGCTGATGAGAGAGGCGATAATCACCCAAAGGCTTCCCATTGAGGGTTACCGACTGGATGAGATAATCATCCATGTGCTGGCGATCAGCAGAAAGAATGAATTTCCTGCCGTTTTCCAGATTCAGCGTAACCTTGTCAAAGCTTGGAGTACCTATATAATAATAAGGTGTACCCGGACATACAGGATAGAATCCGATAGACGAGAACACATACCACGCCGACATCTGTCCTGCATCATCATTTCCCGACAATCCGCCCGGGGTATCATTATATTCGGTCTGGAGAATATGATGCACCCGCTCCTGCGTTTTCTCAGGAGCCCCGGCAGCATCATAAAGATAGGCTACCTGATGACAAGGTTCATTACCATGCCAATACCATCCGTTATCAAACATCTTGTCCAGTCGGGCTATCACCTTCTCGTTGCGAACAGGAGTTTCGCCCTTTTTCTCCATCTTCCTTTCCATCTTTTCTATCTGCTTTTCCTGCTTATCCATCGGTTTACTGTTTCTGATTACCTCAAACAGCCCTTCCGGGTTCTGCGGAACATACCAGGTATAATGACAGGTAGCACCCTCGGTGATGTAACTCTTGCGATGCACCAGGTCTTCATTATTCTCCCACTTTCCGTTCTCGTATCTGCCATCCGCCCATCCTGTAGCAGGATTGATGACATTGCGCCAGTTCTCGGAACGGCGCATCAGATCATTGTAATCATCCAGATACTTCTGGCGCAGAGCGGCATCCTGACAGGAATCATGCAGAGCCTTCGCCATCTGTGCCACGGCATAATCATCATAGGCATATTCCAGGGTACGGGAAGTCTGCTCGTTGGTATGAAAGGCTTCCTCCACCATATCCTCCAACGGAATATAGCCATTATCCATATACGAACGGATGGCACGGCGGCCCTTTCCATCCCGATAATCCTTCGCCAGATAAGGAGTAGAGAAAGCGTTGAGACGCATTCCCTCGTAAGCCTTGGCTGCATCAAAATTGCGAATGCCCTTGACATACGCATCGGCAAGAGCCGCACTTGCATGATCGCCAATCATCGCCGCCGTATAACTGTTCCAGCATGGGAAGATAGGCATCCAGCCGCCTTCCTTGTACATCTGAACCAGAGACTGCATCATCTCGCCCGACATCTTCGGAGTGATGAGACTATAGAGTGGCAACTCTGCACGATAGATGTCCCACATGGAGAAATCGCCATACTTGCGGAGATAAGAATAGGCAGGAACGGCATAACCCTTGGAACTCAGGGTAGCATTGCCCATCTTCACGGTACCGGTAGAAAACTCCGGATAATCGCCATTCACATCACTCATCTCATGAGGGAGGAAGGATGCACGGTAGAGAGCACCATAAAACTGGTTGACCTTGCCAGCATCCTTGCTTTCCACATCAATGGTATGAAGTCGGTCGCACCAGATTCCGGCAGCATACTCCATCATGCTGTTGAAATCCAATCCGCCATACATATAGTTTTCAGCATTGAGATTCTCCACCGCATTGTCGCGGGACGTAAAGGATGTACCCGACATCCACTCCATCGCCTTACCCGATCTGCCACGGAAGGTGAGCCAGGCGCCAATGCGTGGTTTACCCTGCACCTTCAAACCTCTTACCATCTTCCTGTCACCCTCGAAAACACCGTAATCCACCAGGTCCTTCTCATCGTAAGCCAAGACGAAATGTCCGGAGAAACCAGCCGGTTTTCCCCATCCCTGATAGATGCGATGCACCGGATTATAACCATAGACGATATGATTGATGGTATCAATCTCGATGTATCCCTGTCCTTCATCGCTGTTCGGATTGATGACAAGATGAACCAGCTCATCCTGTTCCGGAGTAACACGGAGAAAGGAGGTATGACTCAAGGCTGTCATCTCTGCCTTCAGATGTTCATCCTTCAGGCGGACAGCATAGTAGTGAGGATGAGAGACTTCATCTTCATGGCTGAATGCCGTAGCTCTCTGTTCTGGCTGAAGGCGGAGCTTTCCACCAAGCGCAGCCACCGTGAAAGAACCATAATCCTGCGTACATCCGCCCACCAGCCAGTGGCTGCAGCGGAAGCCCTGCAGATGGGTATCCTTATAATAATAAGGTGCGATACATTTCTGCTCTGTATCCTGCGTCTGAGGAGTCCAGAAGTTCTGACCATTCGGAACGAGAACAGCAGGGATGGTTTGTCCATGTTCCTCACTACCCTTTCCGAACATGCCCGCAGTCTGGGTATTTGCCTGTGCCGTACCCACCATCGTATTGATGGCATTGAGCTGGCGGATATGTTCCAGGCGATGGATCCGCTCATGCATTTCCTGCTTCCAGGCATTCCAGGAATAGTAATGCGTACCATAGATCACCTGACCTACGGGAGAAAGCATGATATCCCGCTCATTGAGCATGAACTTCACCAGCACGCTATCCTTCGCATTCTTATAGAATATCATTTGGAGATTGGCAGCCATCGGAACTATACGATCCATCTTTTCCATTTCATCTCCCAAAACCACCAGACTAGCCTCTTCACGTGCTCCTGCCGGAGGAACATTTACATCGAAGAGAAGAGACAGAAGACGGTAAAGGGCTGTATCATGACCAAAGCGAAGCGTAGCCGATGACTTGACAGAACGCAAAGCCCGATCAGCCTCCACCTCGATATTCTGCCATAAGGAGATAGCACTACGGGCAGGAATATCCTCATTCGTAGCAACGGTACCATTGTTGATAGTCATGCGAAGATTATTGGCATCATAGATAGCACGGAACTCATCATCAGTGAAAAGTGCATTCAAGCCATCTTCTATATTCTGTGGATAAGAAGAGAAATTCAAGCCTACATCCTGAATGGAAGAAGCCACCGTATGCATCTCGGTCATCAGCTTCAGGGGTTCATCCACCTTAGAGACATCCTTAAACAACTGAAGAAGGAAACGGCGAGGTGAAACCTGAGCCTGCACATGGGTACGGTTTTCCAAAGCCTTCACGTCGGGAGAGACATACGCTATCCAAGCCATATCGGCAGAATCGGTCTTAACATCCAGATTCAAGCCTGGCTGGAGGGTATGCAACTCCGAAGTAAAAGCCTGCATACTCTTGGCGCATCGATCCACCACACTGGAACGAGCCTTTACCGCATTGCCCGCAGCAAAGATCTGCGGATAACGCTCAAACATACGATGAGCGATGCCCTGATGCTGAAGAGCACCCAGCTTGCTCAGTTTTCCACCGTTACCCTTGGCATTCTCCCATACACGCTGCAGCATTCCCTTTACCTGCAAGCCAAGCGGAGTGAGGTTACTCTCATCTTCAAAATGCTTGCAAATCCAGACATACCGGTCATCCTTCGGCATCCAACGGGAACCATGGCGACCGTAATGGCTGATATAAAAAGGTGCATATCCCTGAGGAACACTCAGAGAATCAGACATCACATAGGTAGCCGTACCAAAAGTTCCTGTCTTGGCAGAAGGACCTTCCGGATAAGTATAATAGACTCCACCCATCTGCTGGCGGGTCTGAGCTTGCATAGATAGCACGCAAGCCAAAGAGATATATACTAATGTTACTTTTCTATTCATATAATATATGAAACGGAGAATACTCCCATTTATTGTTTTTCCAACCTCCAATCAATACCTAAAGGATTTCCATCCATACGCAGCACCCAAGGGAGACCGAGGTCCACAGCAATCTGCATCATGGTTCCATCCGGTTCTGCCTTGACGGTAATGCTCTTTTCATCTGCTGATTTTTAAGTAAAAAAGATGCAAGAATCAACAAAAAAACTTCTTTTATTCCTGCAACCCACTTTTATAATGATTTCAAACGTATATATAATGCCTAAGGAAATACCAGAAAACAAGCCAAAGCTATACGACACTGTATTCCAAACACACAGTGCGCATATTTATACTGCATATTTTCTGCATATTCCTATCATTCTACAACAATTTATCGTAAATATGCAAGTTTTATACATATTTTCTTGGCGTTTTGATATATTTATTGTAATTTTGCAACCACAAACGAATAAAAATACAGCGTATGAAAGTAAAGAACAACAGATTAGAAGCATTAAAGATGCTTATCTCTAGCCAAGAGCTAAGTTCGCAGGAACAACTCTTGCAAGCTTTGCACAAAGAAGGATTTGAGATAACGCAAGCCACATTGAGCCGCGACCTCAAGCTGCTCAAGGTAGCCAAGGCTGCTTCATCCAGCGGAAAATACGCATACGTCTTACCCAATGATGCACTCTACAAACGTGTCACTCACCCTATGTCCATCAGCAAGATGGGACTGAGTACAGGATTTCAATCCATCAATTTCTCAGGCAACATGGTAGTTATCAAGACACGTCCGGGATATGCGAGCAGTATCGCCTACAACATCGACAACAGCGATATTCCTCAAATCCTTGGAACCATCGCAGGAGATGACACCATCTTCCTGGTCAAGAAGAAGGGTACTACAGAAGAGGAAATCATCGACATCTTGTCGGAAGTGATTCCGGAGCTCAATCATAGATATTAATTGATGGTTGACAGGTATTAAAACAACAGATTACAAATAAGAACATTCAAAATATAAAGAGAAAATGGAAGAAGTTAAAGTAATGGTGGCTGACGAAAGTCACATCAAGTACATCGACACCATTCTGACTACAATTGCAGAAGCTGCAAAGAAGCGTGGTTCTGGTAT